>JBJOHQ010000418.1:0-4332 GCA_046047595.1 Planctomycetota bacterium
GCCACGATGAGCGAGAAGAGTGTGAGTGCGATGACCGCCCGCACGATGGCCGGTGGCGGAGGAGTGACCGATGGTGGAAGGGGTGCGTTTGCAAGTCGCTCTGCAGGGATTCCGTCGAGGAGCGCGTGCGACTCCACGATACCAGGCGAGAGATTCGACAGTGCCCGCAGAATGCTTCCTTCACCGAGTTCTGCACCGGGTGAAAGCCCCGCGCGCGTCTCAAGCGTGGCACCGCGGTGCACTGTCACCGGACCGACCACAATCGTGCCTGCTTCAAGCTCTACGGCGCGAAGGCACGCGTCTTGTCCGATGGTCGCATCGTCTTCGAGTGTGATGAGATCCCATCCGCCGTCTGTGAGTCGCACACCTCGATGAATGTGGACATTTCGACCGATGCGCGCGCCGAGGAGTCGCAGGGCATACGGCGCGAGTCCCACGGCCTCCAGCATTTCCCACGGGGCGAGCGAAACGAGTCGCACCACAATCCAGTGTCGAAGATGCCAGCCGGAAAATGCACGAACTCGCATCGGCGTGTAGCGGCCGATCAGGAGCCATTTGGCTGCTATTCCAACGGCGATCGCAAGTCCGGTGTACGCGACGATTGTCGCCCCTGCGACGAGCGCAACGGCGATGGTCGCGAGGCCGCCGTCGAGCCACGCATGTTCGAGTTGAACTCCAACCGTCGGAATCCAAAGCAACTGCGCGAGCGCGACGAGGAGGACTCCAAGAAACGCACTCTGCGCCAACGTGAAGGTGATCGGTCGAGAAGTCCCGCGAACGTGCGCGCGTGCTGATTCCGATGGAGTGCCGTGGCAGGCGCTCGGTGCGTTCGCACGATTCTTCGCGGCGACTTTCGAGTCGCTGCGCGCGCGCGCATTGTCAACAGCACGTGCCATCGCGCGCGCCGTGCGATGTTCATACGCAATCCGCACGGTTGCGGCGCGAGTCTGTTCATCAGCGCGAAGGTGCGAAATTGCAATCGCGATCGTGAGTGAGTCGAGTCCGAGATCGTCGAAGATGTCATCGTCGATCGAGACGAAAGAGTCGGCTTCGTTTTGCGCGCCGTCCTCCGCCGCGCGATTTCCTCGCCCAAGTGCCTTGGCCAGTGCGGAGGCAACCGCTCGCTCAGTCGCCGTGACGGGTGCGACGAAAGCGCGCTCACGCTTTTCACGCGGTGTATCGATGATGCGCGGGAGACGCTTTCGATCGAGCTTTCCGCCGACCGAACGAGGAATCGCGTCAATGGCCGCAATGGCGACGGGCACCATGTACGGAGGAAGTTCGGCGGCGAGCGCGTTGCGCAGTTGCGTTGCATCGATGACAGCACCTGCGCGCGCAACGACGTGGGCGACAAGTCGTGCGCGCGGTGTGTTTGCATCCTCGACAGTTGATGCGGCTTCGAGCACGCTTGGGTGTGCGGCGAGTTTTGCTTCAATCGCGCCGAGTTCTACGCGATATCCGCGCAGTTTCACCTGTGCATCGATGCGCCCGTGGTAGTGAAACTCGCCACGCAGATCGCGATGAACGAGGTCGCCCGTGCGATACACGCGCCCAAGCTGCGGGTGATCGATGAAGCGCGCGCGCGTGACATCGGGTTGTCCGCGATATCCGCGTGCAAGCGACGCACCGCCCACCACAAGTTCACCAAGAATGAGTTCACCAAGAATGGGTTCGCCTCGTGCGTCGTCGTCGATCACACGCAACATCGGATCATCTGGG
The DNA here is from genome assembly GCA_046047595.1 of Planctomycetota bacterium. GTDB lineage: Bacteria > Planctomycetota > Phycisphaerae > Phycisphaerales > SM1A02 > QWPT01. The sequence goes on from JBJOHQ010000418.1 coordinate 1,720, forward strand.
TCAACGACCGCCGCAAACGAGCCTTGAATCGCGCGGCCGATCGTGACTTCTTGACCGCTGTGAACCGTCGAGCGAAGACACGTGACCGTGCACTCCGTCGGGCCATATCCATTTTCAAGCCGCCGCCCGCGCGACCAGAGATCTGCGATGTCGGGTGGAAGTGCTTCGCCGCCCACATAGAGGAGGCGAATCTTGGGAAGTGTGCGTTGTGGATCTTCACACGCGAGCGTGCGCAGCAACGTCGGTGGTGGGCAGAGCACCGTGATCTCTTGCTCAATCAACCATGGCAAGAGATCTGGCCCAAGTCGCGTGGTCTCGTCGTCCATGACGACAACAGTTCCGCCAACAGCCCACGCGAGCCACATCTCTTCGACGCTTGAGTCGTAACTCGCGCTTGAGCCTTGCGCAACGCGATCGTGTGGTCCGAGCGCGAACTCGCGGCGATCGCCGTCGACGAGATTGAAGAGCGAGCGATGTTCAATCTCGACACCTTTTGGGTTGCCCGTGGTGCCCGAGGTGTAGATCACATAGGCGAGCGAGTCCGCGGCAGGGGGAAGCGGAACAGCGGTGCGATGGTTGTTGGTCCGCGCGTGCGCGTCGGGGTTCTCGGCCGTCCGCGTCGCGGGAGAGAGACATGGCGAGAGACATGGGACGCGATGCGCGCTTGTCGATTGCGCGAAGATTTCCGCAGCACGCGCTTCGTCGGCAACGAGAGCGATGGCGCCCGCATCTTCCAAAATTGTTGCCGCTTGCTTTGCAGGAAACGCTGGATCGATCGCCACATACGCCGCACCCGCGCGCATCACGCCAAGAAGCGACGCGAAGAGCCATGGGTCGCGGCGTGAAAGTGCGACTGCAACGACCGCGTCGCGAGCGGGGCGGTTTTGCAGACATTCTCGAACGAGATCGGCAACTCGCGCGGCGCTTCGATCGAGTTCGGCATAACTCCACGCAGCGACGTTCGGAATATCAAGCGCGATGGAATCCGGCGCGCGCTCGGTCACGCGATCAAAGATCTCCAGCACAGTGGCCGGCGTGCTCGCGAGCGAAGGTGCGGAGCTCATGTGCGCGAGGTGGTGCTCGGCGCACCATGCTCCAACTCACCTTTCGCAGCCGAATCGAGGATGCGCAAGAGATGCGGCGCGAGATGTGTGCGACGCGCTTGTTGTTCGCGTGGCGCGAGGTGCAAGAAGCCTCGTACGAGGCCAACACAGCGCGGGCTCCCGCAGCGGCATTCAAACGGTTCCGCCATATCCGCTTCGGTTGTGGTGTAGTCGAAGGTGATTTCGTCGCCAGCGCGAATCGCGGCGCGCGCGTAGAGCGCATCACCTTCGATACGCGCGATTGGATCGCACGAGTGATTCAGGAATCGCCACGGGTGCCGCACGCGCATTTCGTCAGCAGGGAGTTCGCTGTCGGCTTCAATATGACGACCGACATCGATTTGGATCGAGTAGCGCGTGGCGTAACGCTGCACGCGTCCGCTGATGGTAAGGATGCGCTCACCGCGCGCAAGATCGCGCGTGGCATACAGCGCGGCGCCATGCGGCGTATCTCGAACCAGAACGGAGAACGTGGAAACGATCGGAGTGTTGGTTTGTGTCACGGGTCGGAGTCCGCGAAAGTGGAAGCGGGGAGCGTACAGCAAGCCCGGCACTCTCGGAAATCTCGCGCACGTATCCGTCGAAGTCGATCGCGCGGGTGACTCCGATGCGTGCATCACTCAAGACACCCGATTTAAGACTCCTGCTCGGCAAGTCTGACGGTCGCGAAGTCGTCGGAGTCTGTGTCATCCGCGACGAACCGCAATCAACTCCAACACTGTCGGGGTCACAAAGATCGATGCTGGTTGCTGTTCCGCGGCATCAAGCGCTCGAAGCACCTGTTCGCCCCACGCTTGGTCGCGGAGGCCGAGCTCCACGAGGCGCGGCACGTTGGTTCGTACAAAGCCAGCGGGCCAACGCCATCGTCGTTCCGTGGGACGCGCCGCAAAGCCGATCGGGCGAGCGGAAACGAGCTCAAATCCCTCTTCGACAAGGATCTGCGGCAACGCGCGGGCGATGTCTGGCTCGCCTCCTTGTGCTCGCCAACTCTCATAGACCGCCTCCACGAATGAGCAGATTTCGGCGCTGTGCGGAAGCAGGCTATACGTTCCATAGGCGTGATACTCGTGCAAAACGAAGCGTCCGCCGGGGCGGATGGCAGCTGCCGCCGATCGGACGAGGTGTCGGGGATCGGGGACAAAGCAGGCAACCCACCGACACCACGCCGCATCGAGGTCGCGGACGGGCAGGGCAGCAGCCATGAGGTCAGCCTCGACGGGTTTGATCCAGTGGTGGTTTGCTTCTCGCGCGGCCGCGGCGAGTACGTCGAGAAATCGACGGCTTCGCTCGATGGCATAGACCTCGCCGATCGGGCCAACGAGTCGGGCAAGGTCGACCGTCGCGAATCCCGGCCCTGCGCCGAGGTCGGCAACCCTCGCGCCAGCGCCAATGCCTGCCGTGTGCCATGCGCGATGCACTTCGTCCTGCCAAATCGAGTGCTGAAAGGCAAGGCGCTCGATTTCCGCGTCGTGGGTGCCGAGGACGTAATCGCGATCTTTGTTCGACATGC
>JBJOHQ010000419.1:0-4548 GCA_046047595.1 Planctomycetota bacterium
GCGGCTTCGATGAACGCGTTCTCGTAGCAACCGTCGGGAACGATCAGCTTCGCCTTGAGCCCACCCGAAACGATGTCCTTCGCGAGTTGGCCCGCGTTCGTCTGCGTGGTGCCGCCGAAGTAGACGAGATCCGCGCCCGCTTGCTTCATCTTGGTCACGAGGCTCTTGTAGTTCGAGGCCTTCGCATCGAGACCGTCGGTGCCGACGATTTCGAGGCCGATTTCCTTCGCGCGCGCTTCGAACGCACCCGCAACACCCTTGCCGTACACCTCGCGGTCGTTGAGGACGAAGACCTTCTTCAGGCCGATTTCCTTCGCGTAATCGGCGGCGACGGCGCCTTGCACATCGTCGGTCGGAACGACGCGGAAGTAGTTGATCTTGCCGCTCGGGCGGTAGACCGCGGGCTCGTTCGCTTCGCCGAGGCCAGCCTTCGTGAGTCCCGATGCGGTGTTCGCCGGGCTCACCATCACGATGCCAGCGGTGTTCAACTTCGGCATCGAGATCTTGGCGGCACCTGAGTTGTACGTACCGATGTAGGCGACGACCGAAGTGTCCGCGATCGCCTTATCGGCGTTCTGCGCTTCGACCGCTGGGTCCCAGTTGCCGCGCTGCGGGCTCGCGTCGTCCCAATCTTCATAGAGGATCGTTGTGTCGCCGATCTTGCCGCCGACTTCCGCAATCGCCATCTTGATGCCGTTGACCATCGAGGTCGTTTGCGCGTTGGCGCTGCCCGTGCGCGGGAGGCTCGAGACGATTTTCACGCTGTTCGCAAAGGCGTCCGCAGCGAGTGCGGCGGTTCCGAGGACGGCTGGTGCCGCAAGAGCGAGAAGAGTGGCGGCGGTACGAGCGATGCGGTGTTTCATGGATGGATTCCTCGGTCAAGTTCCGGGGCGCGGAGTCTACAGGAAACGTCCCCATCAGGCATCGCGCGCAGCGGCCGAAGGACAGGCCGAACTTGAGTTTGATTCCCGCCCGAATGCGAACGCAAAGCGCGGGCGCGATTACTTCGCGCGCATGGCGTTGGTCACGATCTGGTCGAGGGCTGCGTTGTCGAGTCGCTTCCCGGCAACCGATTGCGCCAAGACCTCCGCGGCAATCGGGGCGGGATCGCGCGCCAAGAATTGCGCGACCACATGGTCGAGATCGGCGACGGTGCGCGACCGCACTGCTTGATCTTCGATCAATCGAAGAACCTCGCGCGCGATCGGCTCTGGGCCGCCTGCATACGGCACAAACTCAGGAACAATGCGACGGCCTGCGACGATGTTGGGCAACAAGCGATTGGGGCTGCGCAACACCAAGCCCGCCAATGTGGCCTCGATCCACGTTGTGCGATAGACGCCAACGACCGGCCGCGATTGACGCGTGCAGTCGAGGCTCACCGTTCCTGAAACCGCAATCGCCACGTCGGCCCAACGAATCGCGCCTTCGATCGATCCATCGCGGCCAGCGACCACGACCCGCACGCCCTCTGGCAACACACCCCCGCACGCAGCGACGAATCGCTCGGCATTGGCGCTGTTGGAAGCGAAAACGATGGCGATCGCTTGCGGATGTCGAGCGCGGACAAGTCCGAAGGTCTTCGCGATCAGCAAGCCGTTGGCGCGCACTTCGGAAGAGCGCGAACCAGGAAGCAGCACGATTTTCGGCGCACCCATAGGGAGTGCCGCGGCTTCAGCATCGGCGCGCGCCACGTCAATCGGTTTCGAAAGCAGCGGATGGCCGATGAATTTCGCCACCACACCGCGCGAGCGGAACCACTCCTCTTCGAACGGCAAGAGACAGAGCAAGATGTCAGAGAGTCGACGCACCTTGCCGATCCGCCATGGCGCCCACGCCCACAACTGCGGCGCCACGAGGTTCACAACTTTGATACCCATCGGCTTCAAACGCGCGCACAGCGGGTAGTTCGCGCTCGGGCTGTCGACCGGCATGTGGACCGCGACCGGATTTTTGCTCGCCCACGCCACGATCTCGTCGTGGAGCCGTTTCACCTCGACAACCTTTGAAATGCCCGCAAGCCCCATCACGCCGTCGTCAGCCGTGCGACCAAGCATCGTCGCACCAGCGGCTTCCATCTTGGGGCCGCCCCACGCAACGGGCTCAATCTCGGGGTAACGCTCGCGCAATCGTGCGATGACGGGAGCGGCGTGGGCATCGCCCGACGGCTCCTGCGCGGTGAAGAGGACCATGCGGCGTTCGTTGGCCACGCGCGGCAAGGTAGCGGCTTCGAACTTGACGCGGACGCGGCGAGGAGCGTGAGCGCGCGATCTTCATCGTGATGGCGAGCCTCACCTCTTCGCCTCACCGCTTCGCCTCACCTGTTCGCCTCGCCGCCTCGCCTCAACTCTTCGCCTCACATCATCGCTTCCGGGCGTGGCGAGAATGGGTACCATCCCGCCCCCATGCTCAAGCGCACCCACATGTGCGGCTCGCTTCGTTCGAGCCACGTCGGACAGACCGTCACCGTTTCCGGTTGGATCAACACCTACCGCGACCAAGGTCGAGGGCTTCTCTTTACCGACGTTCGCGATCGCGAAGGCCTCTGCCAGGTCGTGTTTGACCTCGAGCAGTCGCCGGCCGACCTCGTCACGCTCGCGCGCACGTTGCGCCGCGAGTACGTGATCGCCGTCACAGGCAAGGTGCGTGTGCGTGCGGGTGGAGCCAACCCGAAACTCGCGAGCGGTGAAGTTGAAATCGTCGCCGAGAAACTTGAGTTGCTGAACTCGGCCGAACCCCCGCCGATTCTTCCAGACGACCACGACGCCGACAAGATCGGCGAAGAGACGCGCCTCAAGTATCGCTACATCGATCTGCGTCGTCCGCGCATGCAGCACATTCTGCGCACGCGTTCGCGCATCACGAAGTTCGCGCGCGACTACTTCAGCCAGAACGGCTTCCTCGAAATCGAAACGCCGCTCCTCATCAAGACGACGCCCGAAGGCGCTCGCGACTTCATCGTGCCTGCGCGTCTCCACCCAGGCAAGTGGTACGCGCTGCCGCAAAGCCCGCAACTCTTCAAGCAGATTCTGATGGTCGCAGGTTGCGATCGTTACTTGCAGATTTGCAAGTGTCTTCGCGACGAAGATCCGCGCGCCGATCGTCAAGCGGAGTTCACGCAGATCGACCTTGAAATGAGTTTCGTCGAGCGCGAAGACGTCATGGACATGATGACGGGCTTCGCACGCGGCCTTTGGAAAGAACTCTTCAATTACGACATCGGCGAAGTGCCGCGCATGTCGTATTGGGAAGCAATGGAGCGCTTCGGTATCGATCGCCCAGACACGCGTTACGGTCTTGAGATTCGCGACGTTTCCGAGATCGCTGCGAAGACCGAGTTTGGCGTCTTCAAGGATGCGCTTGCGAAGGTGAAGGCTGGCCGCAAGGGCGTCGTCAAGGCGATCCGCGTGCCCGCGCCGAACGAGAAACTCACGCGCAAAGTGCTCGATAGTTACAGCGATTTCGCGAAGACCTTCAAGGCAGGCGGCATCCCCTACACGAAGCTTGGCGCCAACGGCTTCGAGACGGGCGTTGCGAAGTTCTGCGAGCCGGTGAAGGCTGAACTCATCGAGAAACTCGGACTTGTTCCGGGTGACGTCGTCGTCTTCGCCGCCGATCACTATGACATTGCGACCAAGACGCTCGGCGAACTTCGACAAAGAATCGCGCGCGACCTTGAGATCGTGCCTGAAGGCAAGTGGAACTTCCTGTGGGTTGTCGACTTCCCGATGTTTGATTGGGACGACGACGGCAAGCGTTGGGTTGCGCTCCACCACCCGTTCACGAGTCCGAATCCCGACCAGTTCGGAATCCTCGGCACCGATCCAGGTGGCTGCCTCTCCGCGGGCTACGACCTCGTTCTCAACGGAAGTGAAATTGCCGGTGGCTCGATTCGTATCCACGATCAGAGCGTGCAGGCGAAGGTCTTCGAATTGATCGGCCTGACGCAAGAAGATGCGAAGGTCAAGTTCGGCTTCCTCCTCGACGCGCTGAAGTACGGCGCGCCTCCGCACGGCGGTATCGCGTTCGGCCTCGACCGACTTGTCATGCACATCGTGGGTACCGACAACATTCGCGACGTGATCGCATTCCCGAAGACGCAATCGGGCGGCGACCTCATGACCGAAGCTCCAGGCCCAGTGGATCCAGAGCAGCTCGTCGAAACGCACGTGCGAAGTGTTGTGCCGTGATTCAGGCGCTCGCAACTGGCGGGCTGCTGAAGCTGCGCTTCAGGTGCCCGCTCTTGCTCGCTCTGGCCGGCCTCGCGGCGAGTGAATCGCCGCGGGCCGAGGTGGCGTCGTGTTTGAGCGCTCGCAACTGGCGGGCTGCTGAAGCTGCGCTTCAGGCGCCCGCTCTTGCTCGCTCTGGCCGGCTCCCCTCGGAGTGAATCCTCGGGGGCCGAGATGATGTCGTCATTGAGCGCTCGCAACTGGCGGGCTGCTGAAGCTGCGCTTCAGGTGCCCGCTCTTGCTCGCTCTGGCCGGCTCCCCTCGGAGTGAATCCTCGGGGGCCGAGATGATGTCGTCATTGAGCGCTCGCAACTGGTGG
>JBJOHQ010000420.1:0-6405 GCA_046047595.1 Planctomycetota bacterium
AAGCGAGCGAACAATGCCGCGCGCGCGTCGCGCAAGCAGCCATCGACGCGTTGGCGCGGGAATTCCGCTGATGTCACGCGTGACGCTTCTGCACGGGTTCCTCGGCTCACCGAGCGATTGGGCGGAGGTTCTCGCGCTACTTCCGATGGGTATCACCTGCGATTGTGTGCCGCTTCAAGAACTCGGCTGCCGCTCGATTGCGGAATCCGCCGTCGCGCTTGCGAATCGCCTCGAATCTCGGCCATGCGATCTCCTCGTTGGTTACTCGATGGGCGGACGCATCGCGCTTGAACTCGCTGCCACGCAGCCTCAACTCGCGCCGCGATTGCTGCTTCTTTCGGCGAGTCCTGGCTTGTCGGCGAGCCCTGGCTTGTCGGCGAGCCCTGGCTTGCCTCTCGCGCAAGCGGCCGATGCCAGCGCGAACCACCACGCATCAAGTCCAGAGGAAACCGCACGTGCAAAGCGCATGGCGGAAGACGATGCGCGTGCCGCGGAGATTTTGCGTGATGGACTCGATGCTTTCGTCGAACGCTGGTATCAGCTTCCGCTCTTTGCATCGTTTGCGGCCCATCCGTCATTCAGTTCCACGCGACTTCGGCGTGCGCAGGGAGAAGCCGCATTCTGGGCTCAGGCCATCGCAGGTTGTTCGCCTGGTCGCACGGCGCCGCGCTGGAACTCGCTCTCCGACATTGCGTCGCGCACGCTCTTCGCCGCTGGCGCATTCGACGAGCGATATGCTGCCGTTGCGCGTGAAGCGAAAGCACGCGCGCCTGCACTCCGCATCGAAATTGCCGCGCAAGCGGGGCACGTGCTTCCGATCGAAGCGCCTGCATTTTGTGCGAAACTCATCGGCGAATTCCTTACACATCAACCCGACGGATTGAGCAAGTCATGACAACCCCGTACCCACCAGTGAAGCCAACCACCGAAACCACAGAGTCCATTCGCGCCGCGCTGAAGTGGAAAGAAGTTGCGATGGAGTGTCACGGGAAGTCATTCTCAGAAGTGCGGTACTTCAAAGCGGAACGCATCGCGAAGATCGTGATCAACCGACCAGAAGTTCGGAACTCATTCACGCCGCGCACCGTCGAAGAAATGCGTGCGGCCCTCGAGAACGCGAAGCAAGATCGCGAGATTGGTGTCGTCATTCTCACGGGTGAAGGTGAGCGCGCGTTCTGCGCAGGCGGCGATCAGCGCGTGCGTGGCCACACGGGCTATCGCTCGGAGTCGGGCGGCGAGTTCCTGAATGTGCTGGAATTCCAGCGCGAAATTCGCACGTGTCCGAAGCCTGTCGTTGCGATGGTTGCAGGCTGGGCGATCGGTGGCGGCCACGTGCTGCACATGATGTGTGATCTCACCATCGCCGCGGAAAACGCGCGCTTTGGGCAAGTCGGTCCGCGCATGGGTAGTTTCGACGGCGGCTACGGCGCGAGTTACATGGCGCGCATCATCGGACAAAAGCGCGCGCGAGAAATGTGGTTCCTTTGCCGCAGCTATTCCGCAGCCGAAGCGCTCGACATGGGACTCGTGAATGTCGTCACAAGTGTGACCGAACTCGAAGAAGTCACAGTGCAGTGGTGCCGCGAAATGCTTGCGAATTCGCCGACGGCGTTGCGCGCATTGAAGGCGGCGTTGAACGCTGATTGCGACGGGCAGGCAGGTCTGCAGGAACTCGCGGGTATCGCGACGATGCTCTACTACATGTCCGATGAAGCGAAAGAAGGCCGCGACGCGCAACTCACGAAGCGCAAGGCAGATTTCCGAAAGTTTGCGCCGTAAGCGTGCGTGTGCGCGTGAACATGGTTTGAAGGACGAACGATGACGAACGCGGTGCGACCAAATCAACTGTTGGTGTGGATCGCGGCGATTCGCCCGAAGACGCTCGGGGCATCGCTTTGTCCAGTGCTTGTTGGCGCAACGCTTGCGCGCATCGACGGGGTGTTCAAGTGGGATCGAGTCCTTGTCGCACTGGCGGGTGCACTCCTTCTCCAAATCGCAAGTAACCTCGCGAATGATCTCTTCGATGGTTTGCGTGGCACCGACGGCGCGACGCGTGTCGGTCCGCAGCGAGCGGTCGGGTCGGAATTGATTTCGCCGCGCGCGATGGTGTCGGCGTTGGGATTGACGCTGGTTTTTGCGGCACTTCCCGCCGCGTGGCTTGCCGTGTACGCGAGCCCAGTATTTCTCGCAATCGGCATGCTCGGTGCGATGTGTGCGGTTGGATACACCGCGCCACCACTTGCGCTCGCGTATCGCGGGCTTGGTGACGTCTTTGTCTTCCTCTTTTTTGGCCCGATCGCAGTCGCGGGCACGCGCGCCGCGTGCGATGGCGCGTGGACGACGCCTGCATTTGTCTGCGGGCTTGCAACGGGTGCGATCGGCGTCTGCCTGCTTGCAACGAACAATCTGCGTGATGAAGCGGGTGATCGCGCGAGCGGAAAGCGCACGATTGTCGTGCGGTTCGGCGCGCCGTTCGTGCGCGCGCTCGTCCGCGCGTGCAACCTCATCGCAATCGCGGTGCCGATTGTCGCGGCGTTTTCATTCGCACTTCCGAAGGGCATCATGCTCGCGTCGCTCGTCGCCGCGATCCTTGGGGGCGGATCGCAGGCATCACGACTCGGTTTCGGTGCGCGCCTCGCGATGTTCGGGCTTCTGCTTTACGTCTACGGCATCGCGTTCGCCGCGGGCTCGTACTTCACGTGGGGTGCCGGCTGATGGATGGCGGCGTTGAAATTCTGCGCGTTGCGCTCCCTGTGAAGCCAGAGGCGCGCGCGCTTGTTGGAAGCGAGACTCGTGAGATCGCGTTTCTTCGCGTGGTGGATGAGGCGACGGGTCGCGTCGGTTTTGGTGAATGTGCGCCGCTCCGTGGCTTACACCGCGAAACGCTCGATGAAGCATGCGAGGCGCTCGAAGAGTGGATTGATGGAGCGCGCGCACTTGAGGAGTTGCCGCCGAGCGCGGCGTTTGCCGCGTCGACTGCGACAGAGATGCTCGATGGTTTTGGTGCGAAGTCGTGCGCGGCGGCGGAGGTCGCTGGGTTTTTTGCAGGGACCACGGAGCAACTGATTGGCGATGAACTCGCGCGCCTCTCGCAGTTTCGTTCGGTGAAACTCAAGATCGGTCGCGCGTCGCTTGCGGAGGATCGTGCGCGCATCGAGCGCGTACTCGAGGTACTACCGCACACACGCCTGCGCCTCGACGGAAATCGCAGCATGTCGCTTGCGTCGTGCGTTGAACTCCTGCGCGGCATCGATCCGCGGCGCATCGAGTATCTCGAGGAGCCGATCGCGGATCCTCGACAGCTCGAGGAGCTCTCCTTCGCGACCGGCATGGCGATCGCGCTCGATGAACTCGTGGTCGATCCAACGGACGAAGCACGCGCGCTCCGCGCTGAGCTCGCGCAGGGGCGAAAGGTCGTGCTCGCATGGGTTCTGCGCATGTCGGCGCTCGGTTCCCTCGAGGCGATTCGCGCGCGTGCGGCCGAGGCGGCAGCGCTCGGCGTTCCGCGTGTCGTGCTCTCGACCGCGTACGAAAGTTCGTTTGCGCTCCGCGTCGCAGTTCACCTTGCAGCGTCGATTCCGAACGCGCGCTGCGCGCATGGCATCGGTACAGCGGCACTTCTCGCGGAGGATTCGTGCGCACCGGCGTTCCCCGTGCGTGGTGAAATTGCAGGCGACGCGTTGCCAACGCCATTCGCGGAGGCATGGATGTGAGCGACGCTGCGATTCAGATCGTCGAAGTCGAGAGCGGCGTTGATCCAATGCCGCAGTTCGAGGAAGTGTGGGCGCGCGAAGGTCGCGTGCTTCCCGTCGCGCGGTCGATGCCGACCACCGCGCGCGCGGCGCTTGCGTCGCGCGTAGTCACTGTGCGCGCGGAACGCGCCGCGGGCGTGGTTCTTCTGACGAGCGGTTCGAGCGGTGAACCACGTCTCATCGACCTCTCACTCGATGCGATGCGCGCAAGTGCGGAACTCGGCGCGCGCGTGATTCCCTTCGGGCCTGGCGACTTCTGGCATGCGTCGCTCGCCCCTTCGCATGTGGGCGGATTGATGATCTTGATGCGCGCACGATTTCTCGGCGGAAACGTGCGGTTTGGCGCGCAGCCACGCGCGTGGCGCGATCTCGACGGCGCGACGCATGTGTCGCTCGTCGCGCCACAACTTGCGCGGCTTCTCGACGATCCATTGCCCGTGCCCGCGGGCCTGAAGGCGGTGATGCTCGGCGGTGGTCCGAGCCCGCAGGCGCTGCACGATCGCGCGATTACGCGCGGTATACCGCTCTATGCAACGTACGGCATGACGGAAACGTGTTCGCAGATCGCCACCGGACGACGCTCGCTCGGCGATGCGGCAACGCTCGCGGGTCCGCCGCTTCCGAGTGTGTCTCTCTCGATTGCGCCCGAAACCAACGAGATTCTCGTCGATGGGCCGACGCTCGCGCGCGGTGAATTCATCGACGGCGCACTCGTTCCGCTTGCGCGACCGTATCGCACGCGCGATGCAGGATTCTTCGATGAACGCGGGCGATTGCACGTTGTTGGGCGACTCGACGCGATGTTCATTTCTGGCGGAAAGAACATTCATCCTGAGATGATTGAGCGCGCGTTGTGTGCTCTCGGTGGCGTGCGTTCGGCGTGCGTCGTTGGTGTGCCGCACGAGAAGTGGGGGACACGGCCTGTCGCATTTGTCGAACTGGCCACCGCTCCGACATGCGCGCTCGCGGACGCATTGCGAGCCCAACTCGAGCCGCATCTCATTCCAGATGCGATCTTCGAAATGCCGCTCGATGTATCCGCGCAGATGAAGCCTTCACGCGCGACACTCGCGGCGCGGCTCGCAGCCGGCGAGCGATTCAAGTCGCTCGCGTGAGGGTGTGGTCTCGGTTTGTCATTCCACACGCGAGCGCGTTTCTTCAAGCCACGCGCGGAACGTTTCGGGCAAATCAATCGACTCACCTGCGCGTCGATCAATCGCCACGCGCTTGACGCGCACCGACATCGCAAGGGCAGTCTCGAGCGAGAACTTCCACGTCAATGAAAATCCGCTCCGGCCGACTTCCACCGCGTCAATCCGCACCGACAACCGATCGCCGCAACGAATCGGCATGCGGTAGTCGGCCTCGCAATGCACAACGGGGGTCGGAGGAAATCGCCCCTCCAACATGTCCTTGATGCTGAACCCGCCAACTTCAAGCCAGCGCTCGAAGAGTTCCTGCTCGAGTTCGAAGACCCGCGCGTAGAAGAGGACTCCCGCCGCATCGGTGAGGGGCAGCCGTACGACGAGATGTTCGGTGAAGTCGGCAGCGTTCATGGCGGGAGCGTAGCGAGTCGGGTACAACACGCATCCACGTCGTTGTCCGCACCCGTGCGTCGCGCGTTTGTCGCGACCCTCTGGAGAATCCCATGCGCACTTGCCCGCTCTGCCCAGCACTCTCGCTCGTCGCTCTCGTCGCACTTCCAGCGACGTTCCTCATCGCAGCCGCGCCGCTCGCGCAGGATGCGGCGAAGGCAACCGACAAGACTGACAAGAAGGAATGGGGCGTGCACGACAAGGATCGCCCGCAACCCGCGATGGTTGCTCCAGGCGGCCATGGCAAGGCACCAAGCGACGCGATCGTCCTCTTCGACGGCAAGAACCTTGATGCTTGGACGGGCGGCCAGTGGGAAGTGAAGAGCGACGCGAACGGTGGCTACTTCCAAGTGAAGCCAGGTTCGGGCAACATTCGCACGAAGGAAGGTTTCGGCTCGTGCCAGTTCCACATCGAGTGGATGGTGCCGGAGTCTTGCAACTGCAATGGTCAGCAGGGATGCAACAGCGGCGTCTTCTTCATGGACCGCTACGAACTGCAGATCCTCGGATCGAATCCGAACAAGACCTACGTCGACGGCATGGCGGGTTCGATGTACGGGCAGTACCCACCGCTCGTGAACGCCTGCAATCCAAACGGCCAATGGAACACCTACGACGTGATTTTCCACGCGCCGAAGTTCAAGTCGGATGGCGCGGTGGAGAAGGCCGGCACGATGACGGTCTTCCTGAACGGCGTGCTCGTGCAAGATCATTCGGAGATTTGGGGCGCGACCGCGCATGCCGCGAAGGCGAAGTACTCGGCGCATGAGCCGAAGCTCCCGATTGGCCTGCAAGATCACGGTGACGCGCTTTGCTTCCGCAACGTGTGGATCCGTCCGCTCGCGCACTGAGCGCGGCGTCAACGCGTTCATCGGCGTTGCGCGGGTAGCGCGTTGATCGCGCACCGACATCCCGCAGACATATTGGGGAACTCTGAATGGGCTTCTACTTCCGACGATCGGTCAATCTCGGGCCCTTCCGCGTGAACGTTTCGCGCGGCGGTCTAGGCTGGTCGGTCGGCGGCAAGGGCTTCCGCACTGGAACGAGTGCGCGCGGAC
>JBJOHQ010000421.1:0-11154 GCA_046047595.1 Planctomycetota bacterium
GGTGCAATGAACGACGACGCTTCAACTCCAAACTCGACACCGCGCGAAACCCTCACGGGCGACCGCGCATGTTCACACTGCATGCATCCGCTCGTCGGCTGCGCCATTGTGCGCGAACCAACGACAGGGCTGCTCTACGTGCGATGCGTCGAATGCGGCGCCGCGAACGCTTTGATGGAATACCCCGTCGCGACACCATGGGTGCATCGCATGAAGACCGTGGTTGCCACGAGTCTCGTCGCGAGTGCCATTGCCTTGACGCTCATCCTCGCGGGGATTGCAGGCGGATTCTCGACGGGCGCCGCGATGTCGGGCGCGACCGTCTCCGCGGAGTCGGTGTTTGATGCCTTCACGATGGAGAATTCACCAACTCCAAATGCACAAAGCGTCGGAGTCTGGGACCCAGCGAACACCGCATGGCTGAACTCTACCGCGGGCGAAATCGCGATCGCGAAGAGTCGATGGTCGTTCGAAACACTGATTCCCTTCGGAGTGATCCTCGGACTTGGCTCTATCGCGGCCGTGCCGTTTGCGCTCTTTCTCGGGATGTTCGGCCTGCGTTGGCGCGCACAGACACGCGTACTCCTCGTCCTGACTCCCATCGTGCTTGGTTGGGTGCTGATCGCGGGGCCTGCTCGGCTCTTTGTTCCTGCGGGACGCATGCAGGCGAATTGGCGCGACACTGTGGTCGGGCTGAACTACATGCACTTCGCAGTGATCACGCTCTGCTCCTTTTGCGTCGTTGGCGCGATCTCTGCAGTCGCGGCTCCGTCGCTCGCCGCCCTCGTTTTTCGCGCGATTCTGCCGCCGCGCGACCGACGCCTTGTCGCGTGGATTTGGGAATGGCGCGGAAAGCCTGTTCCGCGCGACTAACGCGGTCTACGCCAACGAAACTCGAAACTCGCGAGACGCAGCACGCCGCACGCGCTGCTACCCTTCTCGCCCGCGATCTACTCGCGATCTACCCGCGATCAACCCGCGATCAATGCACGAATGTCTCTCGTCACACTTGCCAATCTTCGCTTCGGTCACGGCACGCGCCTTCTCCTCGACGGCGTCAGCGGTTCTATTCACGAGGGTGAACGCATCGGTCTCGTCGGTCGCAACGGCTGCGGCAAGAGCACGCTCTTCAAATTGATCGCGGGACTTCTGAAGCCTGATGATGGCGAAGTGCAGATCGCGCGCACGGTGCGCATCGGTTACCTCGAACAAGACCCCAAACTCCCGCAAGACAAAACGCTGCGCGGAGCCGCAGCCGAAGCCTTTGCCGCGATCGAAGCACTGAAGGCAGAACTTGAATCGGTCTACGACCGCATGGCGACGGCGGAGCCGGATGAACTCGAAAAGTTGATGAATCGCCAGGTCGCCATCGAAGAGCGGATTGACGCTGCCGGCGGCTATGCGATCGATCACAAGATCGACGCTGCACTGCATGGCCTTGGCTTCAGCGACGATGACTTCGAACTCCCCGTGAAGGGCCTGTCCGGCGGTCAGAAGGCGCGACTTGGCCTCGCGCGGCTCCTGCTCTCAAGCCCCGATCTCTTGCTGCTTGACGAGCCGACCAATCACTTGGACATCGAAGGTCGTCGTTGGCTCGAAGAGTTTCTCGCCGACGAGTTCAAAGGTTCCGTCGTTCTCATCTCTCACGACCGATGGCTGCTCGATCGCGTGACGAATCGCATCATCGAAATTGATCGCGGCGTCTTGCGCGAATACCCGGGGAATTACGCGGCATTCCGCGCTCTGCGCGCCGAGCGCATGCTCACCGTTGAACGCCAACACGAGAAGCAGCAAGATCGCATTCGCCAAGAGCAAGCGTTCATCGATCGCTACCGCGCGGGCCAACGCGCGAAGCAAGCGCGCGGGCGCGAAACGCGGCTCGAACGCTTCAAGGAAGAAGCACTCGTCGAGAAGCACGCAGAAATGGGCGTGATGAATCTCGATCTTCCCGATCCACCCACGATGGGCGACTTCGCGTTCGTCGCCGAAAACATCTCGAAGTCTTTCGGCGATCGCGTCTGCTTCCGCAACCTTTCGCTCTCTGCACGACCCGGCGACCGCATCGGGATCATCGGGCCCAACGGTGCTGGCAAGACGACGCTCGTTCGCACATTGCTTGGCGATCTCGAAACTGATTCGGGCGAAATCAAGCGTTCGCCGCGACTTTCGATCGGTTGGTTCCGCCAGACGCAAGATCACATCGATCGCAGCGTACTCGCGTGGGAATTCCTGCAGAACACGATCCGCTCGCTTGAAGGCGCACCCCGTGCGAGCGAACAAGAAGCTCGCAACCTCGCTGGCGCGTTCCTTTTCACTGGCGAAGAGCAAGACAAGGCCATCGGCGATCTCTCGGGCGGCGAGCGCGGACGCCTCGTGCTCGCGTCGCTCATCGCGAGCGCGAAGAACTTGCTCGTTCTCGACGAACCGACGAACCACCTCGATATTCCAAGTGCCGAACGACTCGAGGAAGCGCTCGACAAGTTTGGTGACATCGATCGCACGAAGGTCGGCGGCAAGGGCGGACACGGCGGCGTGCTGTTGTTGATTTCGCACGACCGCGCACTCCTTGACGATGTGTGCGACAAACTGGTCGTGCTCGATGGCGACGGCAATACGCGCGTCTTCGATGGTTCCTACCGCGATTGGGAAGCGAAGCAAAAGGCCGAGGCCGCCGATGCCGCCGCGCGCGCGAAAAAGCCCGAGTCGAAGACGGCGCCCAAGCCTGCAACAAAGCCGTCGACACCTTCCAAGTCTTCCGAGCATTCCAGCGCAGCCGCGGCAACGAAACCCGCGCCCTCACCGGTGTCCACTTCAAAGGTGAGCGGCAACAAGCAGCGAAACAAGTATTCGAATCTCGCGCTTGAGAAGATCGAAGCGCGCATCGCAGAGATTGGACGCGAGTTGATGCAAATCGACTTCGAGTTCGCTGATCCAAAGACGGCGAGCGACCCTGAGAAGACGAAGAAGTTGCTGAGCCGCCGCGATGAACTCGGTCGCGAGCAATCGGAACTCGAAGAAGAGTGGATGCGCAAGAGCGGCTGACTCTGAAGCCCGACGCAAGACGCGCGTCGCCCGAACATTTCAACGAAGCACTCAAACTGGGCCCTCAAACTGGGCGCTTCAACGAAGCACTTCAACAGAGAGCTTCAATAGATGTTCTTGAGGCGCAACTCGGAGCAACGGTTTCAGAATGATTCGCGCAAGCCAACCTCCGTCGCGCGCTTTACGCGGCAGAGGTCGCGCGGAATGTTGCGCCACTCTCGAGTTCGACTTCGATCGTCACTGCAGCAGGGAGCGCATCGATCTCGATGTAGGCCGCGAAGAGTCCACCTTCGGTCGCGTTCGACTGTCGAGTTGTCAGCACCTTGCCGTCACGGTCCTTCACAACGACGCGAATCACCTCGCGACGATTTGCGCCGATCCCCTGCACCAAGACACGACCGCCTGTACCACCCTCCACGCGATGAAGAAGCGCATGTGCGTGTCCCCGCGACTCACCGATGGCGAGCGTCAAGTCCACATGCTGTGCAGTGGCGATATCGAACGGCGCAATTTCACGCGCAGCTGCGAGTGACTCTGGGCTCAACGCGCGCTCGTTCACGCTTGCCGCGAGTTGCATCGCGGTTCGCGATACCTGCTGATTGAAGTAGAGCGCAACGCAGAGGCCAGCGAACAAGAAGAACGACGCCGCACGCCAGAAGAGTTGCTTCTGCGGGCGTGCGTTCGCATTTCGTGCCGCGACTTCCGCGATGATCTCGCGCATCGAGGCCTCAGTCACAACGGCCGAGTTCGAGCGACCATCGTCCGCGCTGATGCGCGAAGCCCCTGCCGCGCCGCCGTGATGACGGTTCAAGGGATGGTTCAAGGGACGGTTCAAGGGACGTTTCAAGGTACGCGGCCCGATCGTTGCGATCGGTTGCGCACTGCGGCTCTCGGCATCCATTGCATCGACGATGCGCGCCATCGTGCGCAGCGAAAGCGCTTGCGATGGCTGCTCAGAGGTCACGCGAAGAATCGGGTCCTCGGCGATGCGCGCTTGGAGCGCAATGATTTCAGCTTGGAGCGAAGGGGTCGACTGTGCAAAGGCACGCTCGAAATTCGCGGCCTCTACGGCGTCGAGAACACCAAGAACCTCGAACTGCGCGAGTTCGAGCATTTCTTCGCGAGAGAGATTGGTGCCTTCAACGTCCGACATTCCTGAATGACCTTCAACGAATCCTGAATCCCGAAACCCTGCCAACATCCGCGCCTGAAATCGAACCACTCTCATCACTCGAATCACTCGAATCACTCACTCGAATCACTCACTCGAACCACCCGGCGAAGCGATCAGCGACCGCTCAAATCTCCACCCACACACTCACCCCGCAAGTTCGACCAACAAGTTCGAACTGGGCGGGGTCGCTGCCGCGAGTATCAGGCGCGTCAAGTGAGTCACGCGTGAGATCTGCACCAAAGCGATGCATTTCGTGAGCGGAACCCGACCGCGTCCAACATACGAAACCTGCGCAAAATCGGTTGCGAGCCAATTCGCACATTCCGCGCAAAGGCCGGAAACACCGTGGCTTCCACGACGGACCTCGTCGTGGTTCACGACCCCTCGGGCGACTTCACGCATCCCGACCCCTTCACGCCTGCCAACAACTTGACAGGTCCGTGCGCAAACGGCGTGGAGGAATGCACGAAGCGGACGCACGAGATCCCTCATCCCCGCTCCTCCCGCGCACCCTCAAGTTCCCGGAGCCGCGTCAGCCCGCGGCTGAGCGCGCTCTTCACGGTGCCGAGCGGTGAGTTCAGCTGCTCGGCGATCTCTCGAAGGCTGAAGCCCTGCAAATAGGCCCGCTCAATGACCGAACGCTGCAACTCTGGCAATCGTGCGAGTTGGCGCCGCAGTCGCTCGCGCCCCTCTTCGCCCTCGATGCGGCCCTCCGCCTCTGGACGCGCGACCGCGCCACCGGCGTCTGTCCGAGAAGTATCGAGTTCGGCGCGATCTGGCCGCGCCGACTGACGACGAAGACGGTCGATCAGGTGACGGCGCGAAATGAGCATCACCCACGTCACTAACTTGGCGCGGTGCGGGTCGAAGCGATCCGCGGTTTTCCAGAGTCGGACGAAGACTTCTTGCACAGCGTCCTCTGTCTCGGCCCGTGAGCGCAAGACCTGACGCGCGGACTGGTAGACAAGTGCGCCAAATCGACGGTACAGCTCATCGATCGCGGCCTCGTCCGAGGCGGCAACCCGCTGCATGAGCTCCCAGTCGTTGTGCTCCTGTGCGTCCATTCTCGTTTTCGGGTGTCTGGCTCGGGTGTTTGGCTGTGGGTGCTGTTCAGAAATCCGGTCAGGAATCCGTGGCTTTCGGCGTACGAGGTCTTCCGCGTACGAGCGCCGGCCATCTCAGTCGGTTCAAATCGCACGCTGCGCATCACGGCAACGCCGACAAGAACCGAGAAAATCACGCCATCCGCGCCGAGCCAACGTCGGCCTCGCTCCGCTTCTCACTCTACCGCGAACGCCAGCTCCTCGTGGAGTATGCACGCACCTCGCGGCCTTGCGACCGCAGCACCCAAGTTTCCGCGCAAGTTGGTTCTGGCGGATTGGTTTGTGCGGGAGCGGCTGCTTCGGCGGAACTTCCACAGGGCAGATCACCATTCTGTGTTATTTCCATTGAGAACTGGTTTCGTTTGTCGAGATCCTGGGGTAGTTTGATTGGGCTCGGCTGTCGAATCGCCCCTCAACACCGCGCAACCGTCCCCGACTCTTGTCGGGCTTTCTCTTCGATCCTCCGCCTACCGATCCGGAGTCCTCGCGTGCATCACGGCCGCGACATCCGAAGAACCGCTCTCAACCGCGCCGCAGCGCGATTGAACGGATCTTCGTCGACGGATTTCATCGGCGCGGGTTCATTGCAGCGAATGGGGCAAGCGACAGCGCCAGCGATCAATCGCGGACGGAGTTCCCGCGTCGCGAAGCCAAACTTCTCCGCGGGTTTCGTTCGAGGATTCACCGTCGTCGAACTCCTTGTCGTCATCGGTATCGTTGCGGTGCTCACCGGCCTCCTCATGCCGGTTCTTTCGCATGCCCGCGCCGCATCTGGTCGCGTCCGCTGCATGAGCAATCTGCGCCAAATCGGTTGCGGCCTCATCGAGTACACCGAGCGAGCCAACGATTGCCTGCCGCGCTTCAATGCGACGGCCAACCAACAGACTGCGGAGTGGGGTGAAGCAATGGCTCTCACCACGCGATTCGGTACTCGCTTCGATGGTCTCGGTCTGTTGCTCACGACACTCGACATCACCGACCCGCGCCTCTTCTACTGCCCATGCCACCACGGCGATCATCCGTACGACCGGTATGCATCGCGCCTGGAGAGCCGCGACATCGCAGCTTCGGGCACTGGGCCGATATACGGCAACTACCACTATCGAACCCACATGGATCCAGCGGCGACCTCGCCGATTGGCACTTCGCTCAAGGGCCGGAACCTCTCGTCGATCGTCCTCGTGGTCGACGGCATGCGAACTCGCCGCGACTTCAACCATGTCACGGGCACGAATCGTCTGAAGGGCGACGGCAGCGTCGACTGGCATCTCGATCACGGCAACACGATCTACAAATCGTTGCCGTTCGAGTCGGTCAGCTCCTTCATGGGCAACAGCATCTTTCAGGATGCGTGGCGCTGGATCGATGCACGACCTCCGTCGGAGGGCGACAACGACTCGGGCGGCTCAGGCGGCTCGCAGGACGATTGATCGCGCCGAAATGGCCGGCGCGCATGCGAGACTTCATGCAAGACCGCATCGATGGCCGTGCGCGGCAGTTCACACGCACGTCGCGTCATTCGCGTGCGAGATCCACCACTTGAACTCGGTGTCTTCCGAATCCGAAATCCGCGATCTCTGACCTCAGCGGTCGCCATGGCGCACGCACGAACGTCAGATCAATCGAAAGCCAAGCCCAATCGCGCGGAAAACTCCCGCCCCAACCAGTCCCCGCCACCGCAAAGGCCTCGCGTGCGCCGGAAACAACAAACTCAAGCGATGCGCTCCCGCGTGGAATGTTGAAGTCCCCGCACATGATGTCGGGCTTGTCGAGTTTTGCCTCTTCACGCACCTTCTCTAAGTCGGCATGCAACGAGCGCAGGAGCACGTAGCGTGGCAAGGTTGTTCGACTTGGAAGATCGATCGGTTCAACGACGAGTTCGCCTTGCGACGTCTCAAATCGAAACCGCGAAACGTAGCGATCGCGTGATGCGACAAGGGCGCGCGCTTCACCAACGGGCACGCGTGAAAATGTGATGAACTTGCCCGCACTCTCGAAGCGATATCCCTGCGGCGCAAAGAGGCGATGACACTCTTGCGCGAGCCCAGGACTCGTGTCGGTGAAGATGACGATATCGGGATCAAGCGCTTGGAGTTGTCGCGCAGCTTCGGGGGCGAAACTCGCGTCGAGCTGGCTCGCATTCCAGTGAATCATGCGCAGCGCATCCTCGGGGCGACTGCGCGGAAGCCCCCACACGCGGCTGAAACTCACAAGCACAAAGAGCGCCGTGATCGCCGACCACACAGCGGCACGACGCGTTTCGGCCTGGTCGCGTGCAATCCACGCGGCGTATGCCAAGACCGCAGCGATCCAAAGAAATGCCCCCGACGCGAGCGCGTATCGCGGCACCCACCAACCCCACTGGAGCGCAGCGACACTGTCGGTGAGTACGTTGGAGACGAGAAGAGAGACGAGCGCCAGAATCGCGGGAATCTTCGCGCATCGAAGTAGCGTCCACGGCTCGTTCGTGAAATCATCGCGGAGCTTCTGCCAAAGCCGAGACGCGTCGAACTTCTTACTCGGAGATCCCTGCTCAGCCATGGCGAGTGTCCGCGCGCGTGTGTCGACCAAAGCCTTCTGCGCGATCACGCGCGGCGAGTTCCGCGGCAATCGCGGGGCCTAAACCACGCGCGGCGCAAATCACCGCGTCGTTGCGAGCGAGTCGGCGGCCGAGCGAGCAATCGATGTCGCTGCCATCGGTGTCGCCAACCCACGCGCCAGATTCTCGCGCGAGAAGAATGGCACCCGCGTGATCCCAGACGTACTTCCCCTCGCCACCACCGCGACGGCTATACGCCACATCAGCGAGCCCTGCGATGACGTGGCCGTACTTCGCTTGACTGTCGGAGTGGACAAGTTCGCACGCGTGACCGGTCGATCGACCGACCGCGAGGCGCGCAGCAATCTGCGTCGGTGTGGCGCGCGCGGGCGCCACCACGCGCACGGGTTCATGCGGTGCAAGCGCGGCCTGCCGCACCTCGGCGCGGGTCGACTCTCCACCCGCGAGCGGATGCCACCACGCTCCCTTGCCCTTGACGGCGCTCAGCAGCATCCCTCCGAGCACCGTTGGGTATCCGTTGGATGCAAAGACCACCTCGCCGCGTCGGAGGAGCGCGAGGCACGGGCACCAATGGTCGTCATCAATGAATCCCTGCGTGCCGTCGATCGGGTCGAGGACCCACGCAAACTCGACGCCGCGCGTCGATCCGTCGAGACCGCCTGAGGTCAGCGCGCGCTGGATTCCCGCCTCGCCTCCCTCGTATCCCCACGATGCTAGAAGTCGACGGCAATGGGCCTCGGCGGCAGGCTTGCCCCCGATCGACGCGAGATCCTCCTCCGCGATCGTCGGGACGGGACCGAAGTCCATCTCGAGCCTGTTGAGTATCAACACCTGCAGCGCCACATCGACGGCCGTCACCACCGAACCGTCGGCCTTTCGGACGATCGCCTCGGGCGGCAGCTCCCGCCGCGCCGCGATGGCAAGGTTCGTGGCGTCCTGCACCACGTCGCAGGCGAGGTCGAGGTCATCGAGATCAATCTTGTGGGACCCCGTGGGCATCCGCGCAGAGTAACACTCCCGCGGCGAGCAGCCTCGGTGCCAACTTGGCAGACGAATCGAACCGCCACACCGACCTGTCACCCGATTTTGCCGAGTCCGCCGCCTTTCGGCTGGCACGACCCTTGCAAACGGGCGGCCCCTGCTCGTGACGGGCGCGAACACGCGGCCCCAAGCGAGCGCGGGAAGAAAGAGCATTCAGCGTGAGTCGCCCTCGGCAACCCCGCGGGCGGGAAGGAACCCATTTATGTCCAACGGAAACAGCAAGATCATCGGTATCGACCTCGGCACCACCAATTCGTGCGTCGCCATCATGGAAGGCGGTCAGCCGAAGGTACTCATCAACGCACAAGGCAATCGCACGACTCCGTCGGTCGTCGCCTTCACTGAAAAGGGCGAGCGCCTTGTCGGCCAGCCCGCGAAGCACCAACAAGTCACCAACCCGAAGAACACGATCTATTCGATCAAGCGCTTCATGGGCCGTCGCACCGACGAGGTCGCGAAGGAACAGAAGATGGTGCCGTACGAGGTGCTCGGTTCGGGCGCGGACCTCGTGAAGGTCAACGTCCGCGGCAAGCAGTACACGCCGCCAGAAATCTCCGCGGTCGTCCTGCAAGAACTCAAGAAGGTTGCGGAAGATTACCTCGGCGAGAAGGTCGAGCGCGCGGTCATCACCGTGCCCGCGTACTTCAACGACGCGCAGCGCCAAGCGACCAAGGACGCCGGTGAAATCGCAGGCCTCAAGGTTGAGCGCATCATCAACGAGCCGACCGCGGCAGCGCTCGCGTATGGCCTCGAAAAGAAGAAGAACGCACGCATCGCGGTCTTTGACCTCGGTGGCGGTACGTTCGACGTTTCGATCCTCGACGTCGGCGACGGCGTCTTCGAAGTGCTCTCGACGAACGGCGACGGCCACCTCGGTGGCGACGATTTCGACGATCGACTCATCACATTCCTCGCGGACGAATTCCGCAAGCGTGAAGGCATCGACATCACGAAGGACGCGATGGCGTTGCAGCGCCTCAAGGAAGCTGCAGAGAAGGCAAAGATCGAACTCTCGACGCAAATGGAGACGACCGTCAATCTGCCGTTCATCACGGCCGACCAGAACGGTCCGAAGCACCTCCAAGTGACGGTCACGCGTGCGAAGTTCGAAGACATGTGCGCAGATCTCTTCACGCGCCTTCGCGGCCCCTGCGAGCAAGCGCTCAAGGACGCGAAGCTCAGCGCAAGCGAAGTACAGGAAGTCGTGATGGTCGGTGGCTCAATCCGCATCCCGAAGGTCCAGCAAATCGCGAAGGAGATCTTCAAGACGGAATCGCTCGATCGCTCGATCAATCCCGACGAAGTCGTTGCGATTGGCGCCGCGATCCAAGGCGGCGTGCTCGTCGGCGACGTGAAGGACGTGCTCCTGCTCGACGTCACTCCGCTCTCGCTCGGCGTTGAAACGCTCGGCAGCGTGATGACGACGCTCATTCCGCGCAACACGACGATTCCAACGTCGAAGAAGGAGACCTTCTCGACCGCATCGGACAATCAGAACTCGGTGACGATCCACGTGCTGCAAGGCGAGCGTCCGATGGCGAACGACAATCGCAGCCTCGGCAAGTTCGACTTGACGGGCATTCCGCCCGCGGCGCGCGGTACGCCGCAAATCGAGGTTGAATTCGCGATCGACGCGAACGGCATCCTCAACGTGACGGCGACCGACAAGGCGACGAACAAGAAGCAAGAGATCAAGATCACTGGCTCCTCGGGCCTGTCGAAGGACGACATTGAGAAGATGAAGCGCGAAGCCGAAGAGAACGCGTCTGCCGACAAGCAGCGCCGCGAACTCATCGACCTCCGCAATCAAGCCGAGCAAGTCGTGTACGGCACGAAGAAGGCGATGACGGATCTTGGCGACAAGGTTCCGGCTGCGACGCGCAGCTCGATCGAGAGCGCGATTTCGAACGTCGAAGAGCGCGTCAAGGGCGATGACCCTGCCGCGATCCAGAAGGCACTCGACGCGCTCAACACCGCTGCGCAGGAACTCGGCAAGATTTCGTATGAGTCGGCGAAGGCCGACGCACCTGCGAGTGGCGCTGCTGGCGGCGCCGACGCTGGCGCAAAGAAGGACGACGTCATCGATGCCGAGTACGAAGTGAAGGACGGCAATTGACCGTGAAAACGGTCGATGATGACACGCCTGTTTGATTCACGACCCGCGGCCCGCGACTTTCGCGGGCCGCGGTTTTTCCCGCAAATGTGCAGCCCTCTCGCGACTCTGTAGACTGCCG
>JBJOHQ010000422.1:0-3259 GCA_046047595.1 Planctomycetota bacterium
ACAAGATTGATCTCAGTCTTGACGAAGCGGGGTACGCGCGCGTCGCGCCGCTCGCGGAGGTGATTCTCGATGAACTCGCGCGTGTCGGAGGTCGCTTGAACTTCGATGATTCAAGCGATCCGGAAGCGATTCGCGCGCGCTTCGGTGTGAGCAAGAAGGCTTTCAAACAAGCGATCGGCGCGTTGTATCGCGAACGGCGTATTCGGTTCACGGAGCCTGGTATCGAACTCGTGCAGGGCGGTGAGGGATGAGTGATCAACCCACAAGTGAGCAGCCGACCAGCGTGCGTCGATTGACGCCACTTGAGCGTCAGCGCGAACGACTTCTGCAAGCGGAAGCGGACATCGCCCAGAACGCGCGCGAACGCGTGTGGCTCTGGCGCATCTTTGTCACGCTGCCCGTGTTGGGCGTGATCGCTTGGCTTGTGTTCGCGCTGGTATTAGGCCGCAACATGACGGGGCTTCTCGCCTTTGCGGGTGCGGTTGGCCTCGCCGTCGTGACGTACGGCACAGGCATCTACATGACGACGATGCGTCGGCGCGAATTTGATGACGCGGTGCGCGATGCGCGCGCTGAGATCACGCGACTTGAACGAGCTGCGCGGTAACGCGGGGATTTCGACGGACGCGCGCTGCGGGTATCGTTCGCGCCACGCGCGCGGTCCATGCGCGCGATCCGGCACTTCGAAATGCCCGTCACCTTGAAAGAGCGAATCAGCACCGAAGGAACGCAACCATGGTTGAAGTCACCGCGCGATACGAAGGCGATCTCCGCTGCACAGCGATGCACGGGCCATCGAAGACCACCATTTTCACCGATGCGCCTGTCGACAACCACGGCAAGGGCGAAGCGTTTTCGCCGACCGATCTCGTCGCCGCAGCGCTGCCCGCGTGCATGATGACGATCATCGGCATCGTTGCGAACCGCCACGGCGTTGATGTGCGTGGCATGTCAGCACGCACGGAAAAAGTGATGACAAGCGAAGGACCTCGGCGCATCAAGAGTCTGTGCACGACGATCACCGTGCCGCTCGCGGCCGATCATCCGCAACGCGAACTCTTCGAGAACGCCGCGCACACCTGCCCCGTCCACAAGAGTTTGCACCCCGACATCGCGGCGCCGATCGAGTTCGTCTGGGCTGGCTGAGCCGAGTCGCGCGAAGGCGCGAGCCCTCTGCTCACGATTTATCGGCACACGCCGCGCAGAAGTGCCACCGAAGTTGGTGGCAGTGCGACTCTCTCGCGCTGCGAACTTGCGATGTCGCGATCCTGTGTCACCTTCCGAAACGCGGGGGAGCCGAGCGATGCGCAGCAATCCAATCAGAATTCAACTCGCATACGCAGCGCTGTTCGCTGTCGCGGTGTCGGCTTCATCCGCTTCCGCGCAAACCGTCGCACCTTTCACGAGTGAGCACTCGGCGCGTGGCGTCATCTACAACATGACGTTTGGACCGCCGATCGCGAGCCCGCAGGACGGCTACGGCATGGCCTGCGCCGATCTCGACGGCGACAACGACCTCGACCTCGTTTTCCTCGGCCGTGCGGATGGCCTCGTTGGGATCTACGAGAACAACGGCACGGGCGTCTTCACGAATCGTTCGGCGACGAGCGGCATTCCCGCATCGACGTCGGGCGCAGGCGTTGTTGCGATCGACTACGACCGCGATGGCGATCTCGATCTCTTCATCGCGCAGAAGTATGGGCCGTGTCGACTGCTGCGGCACGACGCGCGGTTTCAGTTCACCGATGTCGCGGTCGCGGCGGGCGTTGCCGCGTCGATTCCCGCGACCGGCGTGAGTGCGGCCGATTTCGATGGCGATGGCTGGCTCGACATCCATGTCTCGACGTACTCCGCCGTCGTGCCCAATCGGCTCTATCGCAATCAAGGCGACGGTACGTTTGTCGATGTCGCGGGCGCGCTCGGTGTTGCCTCGGCTGGCCTCTCGTACCAATCGGTGTGGAGCGATTACGACCGCGACACGTGGCCTGATCTCTGCGTGAGCAATGATCGTGGCTTCGGCAACGTGCCGAACCAGCTGCATCGAAACCTTGGGAACGGCACGTTCGCCGACGTTTCCGCGTCGAGCGGCCTCGGCGTCTCACTCTGTTCGATGGGTATCGCCTGCGCCGACCTCACCGGCGATGGCCGCAGCGACTACTACTTCACGAACGTCCCCGATCCAACGCCACCGTTGAACGGCGTCAACCCGCTCATGATCGGCAGCACGAAGGGCACGTTCACACAGGCCGATGCTTTGTGGGGCGTTTCGAACATCAAGTTCAGTTGGGCCGCGATCTTCTGGGATTTCGACAACGACGCGGACCTCGACCTCTACGTCAACAACGAGTTTCTGCCGAACGCGCTTTTCCGCAATCCCGGCGCGCCGCCGATGGCGGATGTCGCGGCCGCGGCGGGTGTCACGGGCACCGCGAATCTCTCGTATTGCTCGATCGTCGGCGACCTCGATCGCGACGGCGATCAAGATCTTCTCCTCAACAACTATGGCGGCCCTGTGCGGCTCTTCATGAATCAAGAAGGGCAGCAACGCTCATGGCTGCGGCTGCGTGTGGCGGGTGAGGGGCGCGTTCGAGACGCGATCGGCGCGTCGGCCACCGTGCGCGCGCGACTCGCGAAGGGCAAACTCGGTGCGCCGCAGTGGCGCGAAGTGCTCGCGGGCGGCAACGGGTTCCTCGGCCAGAGCGAAACGACGCTGCATTTCGGGCTCGGTACGGCGGCGAATGCCGGGACGGTCGTCGGTTCGATCGTTGTGCAGTGGCCCGCAGGCGGGCCGACGCGCACGCTTTCGAATCTCGCTGCGAATCAAGTGTGGACCGCGTACCCGCCATCGCGCTTGGGTGATGTCGACGGCGCTGGCGCAGTCGATCTCGCCGATTGGACGCAGTTCGTTGCGTGGGGGCCAGGCGTGCTCGTGCCTGGCCGCGAGATGCTCGACTTTGACGGCGACGGCGATCTCGACGCCGTCGATG
Organism: Planctomycetota bacterium; assembly: GCA_046047595.1. GTDB lineage: Bacteria > Planctomycetota > Phycisphaerae > Phycisphaerales > SM1A02 > QWPT01. The sequence goes on from JBJOHQ010000422.1 coordinate 2,988, forward strand.
CGGACGCGTTCTGGGCAGTCGCGAGCACGACGCGCGGCGACCTCGACGGAAACGGCGCGATCGATGCTGCCGACCTCTCGCTCATGTTGGCATCGTGGGCGCAAACGGCGTCCGTCGCCGACATCGACTTCGACGGCACCGTCGGCGCGTCAGATCTCGCGTTGCTCTTGGCAGCGTGGGGTGCGTGAGATCACGCTCGACGCGAGCCGCACTCACTGCGACGTGCACGCGCCCCAATCGGCGAGCATCTGCGAGAGATCGGGCGCGTCCAC
>JBJOHQ010000423.1:0-3672 GCA_046047595.1 Planctomycetota bacterium
CTACGGCGAGTTCCTCGTGAACGCGCAGGGCGAGGATGTCGTCGCGGGCATCCGCACGCCTGAGCCAATCGCGATGATGGAGAAGCGCTTCCCGAAGGCGTACGCACACCTCATGAAGGTGCGCGCGAAACTCGAGAAGCACTACAAGGACATGCAGGACATCGAGTTCACCGTTGAAAACGGCAAACTCTTCATGCTGCAAACCCGCACGGGTAAGCGCACCGCGCAAGCCGCGGTTCGCATCGCTGTTGAAATGGTGAAGGAGAAGTTGATCGACGAGAAGACTGCGCTCAAGCGCATTCCAGCAAGCGATCTCACGCAACTCCTGCTTCCGTACTTCGCGGCTTCAGATAAGAAGGCGGCTGAAGTTGTCACGAAGGGCATTGGTGCTTCACCGGGTGCAGCAACGGGCAAGCTCGCGTTCACCGCAGCAGAAGCCGTTGAACGCGCGAAGAACGGCGAGAAGGTGCTCCTCGTCCGCAAGGAAACGAGCCCTGAAGACGTCGCTGGTATGCACAGCGCCGACGGCATTCTCACGTCGACCGGCGGTAAGACGAGCCACGCGGCCGTCGTCGCAGTTGGTTGGGGTAAGTGCTGCGTCGTTGGCGCGGGTGAGCTTTCGATCGACGAAAAGGCTGGAAAGCTCTTCGTCAACGGTCGCACGTTCGGCCGCAACGACGTGCTCTCGATCGACGGATCGACTGGTGAAGTCATGGTCGGTTCGGTCGCGCGCACGGTGCCAGAGAAGCCATCGGGCGAGTTCGCGAAGATCATGGATTGGTCGACGAAGTACGCATCGATGAAGGTTCGTACGAACGCGGACAGCCCAGAAGATGCGCGTCGCGCGCGTGATTTCGGCGCGGTTGGCATTGGTCTTTGCCGCACCGAACACATGTTCTTCGGTGGTGATCGCACCGCGGCGATTCGCGAGATGATCCTTTCGGAGACGACCGAAGCGCGTGAGAAGGCACTTGCGAAGTTGCTGCCGTTCCAACGCGCAGACTTCCACGGCATCTTCACGGCGATGGATGGCCTGCCTGTCACGGTGCGCCTCCTCGATCCGCCGCTCCACGAGTTTGTTCCGCACGAGGAAGCGCAACAGCGCGAACTCGCGAAGGAAATGGGCCTTTCGCTCGAGCAAGTGCAGCGTCGCGTGAAGCAGTTGCATGAAGCGAACCCGATGCTCGGCCACCGCGGTTGTCGTCTCTCGATCACGTATCCAGAGATTCTCCGCATGCAGATTCGCGCCATCGTCGAAGCAGCGATCGACTGCCGCGCGAAGAAGATCGACGCGCGTCCTGAGATCATGCACCCGCTCGTCGGCACGAAGAAGGAGCTCGCACTCCTTCGCAAGTGGACCGAAGAGACGATCGCGCAGGTTTGCTCGGAACGCGGCGTTAAGATGAGCGGTAAGAACGGCCTCGAGATTCCGATCGGCACGATGATCGAAATCCCGCGCGCCGCTGTCACCGCCGACGAAATCGGCGAATGCGCCGACTTCTTCTCGTTCGGTACCAACGACCTCACGCAGATGACGTTCGGTTACAGCCGCGACGACATCGGTTCGTTCCTCCCGGCGTACCTTGAGAAGGGCATGCTTGAGAAGGATCCGTTCCAGTCGATCGATACGGTCGGCGTGGGCGGACTCGTCAAGATGGCGTGCGACAAGGGACGCGCGGTTGCGAAGGCTGAGAAGAAGGCGTTCAAGCTCGGCGTCTGCGGCGAACACGGCGGCGATCCATCGTCGATCGCGTTCTTCCAGAAGTGCGGTCTTGATTACGTCAGTTGCTCGCCCTTCCGCGTGCCGGTTGCACGTCTCGCGGCAGCGCAAGCGGCGATTGCAAGTTGAGCGCCAATTTGAGCGCTCGCAACTGGCAGCGGGGCGAACCTTCGGTTCGCGTCCGCCGCCTTTGCTCGCTTTCTTCGGCATCGCCGCGAGTGATTCGCGGCGGGCCGAGATGCGTTGTTGGAGCGCTCGTGTATGAGCGCTCGAGCGCGGCTCTTGCCGCGCCCTCGCTCTGGCCAGCTCCCCTCGGAGTGAATCCTCGGGGGCTGAGATGAGGCGGAGTCGCCGCCGCGGCGACCGCAAAGATCAGGCGACACAGAATCACAGGCCCCTGCACAAAGTGCAGGGGCCTGTTCTTTCTTGCGCACAAGTACGAGCGCGGAACGCAGTGAAGCGCGAGAGGGTGATGTCAAGCAAAGTGCGATGTATCGTGTGGCATCACCTTTGGTGATGGCAAGACGCACATCTCGTGTGGACTCTCAACGGTCCAACTGCATCGTTGTTGGCACTCGCGCCTCGAGCCACTACCTCCCGCTTTGCAGGGAGGTAGTGCCACACGAAACGACGATCGACTCCGCCGCCTTTGCTCGCTTTGGCGTGGATTGCACCAGAGGGAGCCGCCGCAGCGGCGACCGCAACGTCTTTGAGCGCTCGAGCGCGGCTCTTGCCGCGCCCTCGCTCTGGCCAGCTCCCCTCGGAGTGAATCCTCGGGGGCTGAGATGAGATGTGGCGGAGCCGCCGCAGCGGCGACCGCTCAGATTACGCACGCACGCTCTCACGCCTTCCGCATGATGAAGCAGTAGTTGAAGCCACGCAGGAAGAAGTTGCCTTCTTCCGCGGCCTTTCGCCAGTTTCCGTAGGTGAGCTTCTTGTTGTGACGAACGACGCAGATGATGTCGACCGGCGTCAAGTACTTCCGCATGATCGCGAAGAGTTCAAACCCGATCGGCATGAACTCGCTGCCCTTCACGGCCTTTCCATCGCGATCACGCTTCTTGCGCCACGAGTCGCTCACGTAGAGTCCCATGTAGCGGCCAGGCTTGAGCACGCGGTGAATCTCGCGAATCACCTCTTCCATCGCGCGGTAATACGCGCGGCCTTCATCTTCGCCGCCCGAATCGAGTTTGCCGATGCAGCGCGCATCGTCGGAGTAGTCGACGTGCGTTGAGTACGGCGGATCAATAAAGACGAAGTCGACCGACTCTTTCGCGAGCGGCAACTTGCGCGAGTCATTCTTCTGAATCTCTTCGCGCTGCGGATTGAGGTCGAAGCCGACACCTTTGCGCTTGAGATCACGACACACGTCGAGTGTGGTGCCTGAGCCGCACATCGGATCGACGACGACGTCGCCTTCGCGCGTGTACCGCGAGAGCAATTGCCAAATCACCCACGAAGGCGTTGCGCCGATGTAGTCCTTGTCGCCCTGCATGGAGCCTGAGCCGAGGACTTCATCGCCTTGAATCACGATCTCGCGCGGCTCCTCACCACGCTGCAATCGCTGCTTTTTCTGCGCTTCGCGCATCGCGGGGCTGTCGTAGTGTTGGCTTGGGTATTCCCACAGCGTGGTCGGGAAAATGCGCAGCGGCGGGCGTTCCTCGCGGCGGCGCGGCGCAGCATCGCGCGCATCGCCACCTCCGCGAGAAGAATGCGGCGGGCGATTCGAACGATCAGATTGCTCACGGAACGGCTTCGGCACGTGCGGAGTGTACGGCTCACAAGCGAGATTGATGCTGTGCCCGACTGTGGCCCCTCCGTGCGCCTCGTCAGCGAAGGAGTCCGACGATGGCGCCCGCGGCGCCGGCACCGATCACGAGGATGGGTGTACCGAGCGGATGCTTCACGCGGAAGACGACGCCGATCGCAAGCCCGATGAGCGGCGCGGTCCA
>JBJOHQ010000424.1:0-4659 GCA_046047595.1 Planctomycetota bacterium
TGATCGTGCGCGATCAACGCACCGAAGAAGCGGTGGAACGTCTCGGCCAAACCGAGTCGGCGCGTATCCGATCGCGTGATTTGCTCGAAGCCGCGATGAACTCGCGTGACATCGAAGCGACGAAGTGGAGCGAGTCCTATCGAGATGAGAACGGTCAGTTTGTCCCTGCGGAAGCCGTGGACGATCTGATCGATGAACTCGGTGCTGGTCACGTCCGTCGCCAGAACTTTTTCCAAATCAGTTGGTCTGCACACGAGGCATCCGACGTCCCGGTCGTCCTGAATCGCATCGCCGAAACGTATCTCGCGCGCAAGAAGGCGATCGACGATGCGCGCTTCGAGCAGAACCGTCAGACTTTCCGCCGTCAACTCGACGATCTCGACTCGCAGTTGTCGAGCATCGGTAAGGAAATCTCAAAGTTCGTTGCGGATAAGAACCTCACTTCGACCAGCGAAGAACGCAACAACTACTTGGTTGCGGTTGAAGACACCGCACGACGCGTGAACGAAACGAAGTCGCTGCTGACACTTGCACAGAGCCGAAAGCAGCAGACCGAAGCCAAGATGGAAGGTTTGCTCGAGCCGACGCCGGATGACATCCGCACGGCCGAAGAAGATCCGCAGATTCAACAGGCGAACAATGCGCTTCGAGAAGTGAAGGTTGAGGCCGAGACGTATCGCAAGAAGTTCGCGAACGATCACCCAGCGCTCATTTCGATGCAGAAGCGTGTCGTTGCGGCTGAACTCGAGCGCGATTCCAAGTTGCAGGAGATTCTCCGTCGCAACCTCAACGCCGACTTCAAGACCTTCAGTGACCAAACGGAAAGCTATCAAGGCCTGCTGCAGAGATTTGAGCAAGACTTGGAAACGCTGTCGGTACGACTCAAGGACTTCACGGCGAATGTCAGCTCCATGCAGGAACTCAAGGATCGCCGCGAGCGCTTGCTTGAAGCACGACAGAAGCAGTTGGAAGTCCTCGCAGACCTCGATCAGTTGAAGGCGCGTGACGATGCCCGTTCGGTCACCATCGCGAAGTCCGCGACGACTCCGCGCGAGAAGAGCTTCCCTCAGCTCAAGTTGATGCTGCCGCTCGGTGCAGTCTTGACTCTCGGCATCACGCTTGCGTTCGTCTTCCTCCGCGAGTTGCTTGATACGCGCATTCGCTACGCCACTGATCTCGGTGCGATCAACGGACTCCGACTCCTTGGTTCGGTTCCCGATCTTGCGGATGATCCGGTTGGCCCGAAGAAGATCGAGCGCGTGGTACGCGAGAACCCGAAGTCTGTCGTCGCCGAAGTCTGTCGACAGATCTCCGGTCAAGTTCGCAAGGCTGCGACACAAGGCGGTGTTCGATCGATCGCATGCTTGAGCGGTCTGCCTGAAGCTGGCACGACGAGCTTTATCTCGAACCTCGCAGATTCACTCGCGATGGGTGGACTCAAAGTGCTCGTGATTGATGCGAATTTCCGCCGCAGTCACCTCGCTGCTGCGATGGGTACAGAGCCCGATGCGGTGGGTCTTGGCGATGTGTTGCGTGGACAAACCACGCTCGCCGACGCCATTCGACCAGCCGGTGGTGATGTCGACATTCTTGCCGCAGGCACGCCGGAGAGTCGCGTGTTTGAAATGCTCGCAACGGCGAAGCTCGATGCAGTGATCGCGGAAGCGTCTTCGCGCTACGACATGGTGCTTGTCGACGTTCCGCCAGTTGTTGTCGCCGGCGACGCGCTCACCGTTGCCAACAAGGTCGACGGAACGATCATCGTTGTGCGTGCGTTCCAGGAGCAGCGCGGCCTCGTGGCGCGCATTGCAAGTCAGCTCGGCGACGTGAAGGCGCACCTCATCGGTGCGGTGCTGAATCGTCCGCGCAACACCGCTGGCGGCTATCTCCGTAAGAACTACGAGGCCATGGCGAGCTACTCCACGCAGTCTGATTCGAAGGCGTGATGCACGCGTGATCTACTCGCGATGTATTCGTGATGCACGCCGGGCGAGAGTGCTCTCGTCCGGCACAGGTGAAGAACGGAAGTTCCGGCGGAACGCGTGAAGCGATCTGGCGAACAGTCTCAAACCAGCCCCCGCCGTGTGTTGATCACCGGCGGTGGCGGCTTTATTGGATCGCATCTCAGTGAGTTGCTTCTCGATGCGGGCGACCACGTCACCATCGTCGATGATTTCTCAACGGGTCGTCGCGACAACGTGGACATCGTGCGAAGCGTGGCATCGCGGCATGCTCGCTATCGCGTGATCGAGGGGCAAAGTTCAAGCGTCCTCGCGACACTTGATCCGCGCGACTTTGACAGCGTGTACCACCTCGCGGCAGCGGTTGGCGTGCGACTTGTCGTCGAGAAACCGATCCACACCATCGAGACGAACGTGCACGAAACGAGCGCGGTGTTGCGATTTGCTGCGCAAGCATCGCTTCCGATTCTCATCGCTTCGACCAGCGAGGTGTATGGCAAGGGTGTTCGAGTTCCCATGCGCGAAGACGACGATGTTGTGTATGGCTCAACCGCCTACAGCCGTTGGTGCTACGCCGCATCGAAAGCGCTCGACGAATATCTCGCGCTCGCGTATCACCGCGAGCATGGCTTGCCAGCCGTGATCGCTCGGTTTTTCAACACCGTCGGGCCACGCCAAGTTGGCGAGTACGGCATGGTTCTGCCGCGCTTCGTACAAGCGGCAATCGAGGGGCGCGATCTCGAAGTGCACGGCGACGGGATGCAGTCGCGGTGTTTCTGCGATGTGCGCGACGTTGTAGAGGCGCTGCCGCGACTCCTGCGCACTCCCGCGTGCTGCGGGCGCGTGTTCAATCTCGGTCGTGATGAATCCATCACCATTCGAGCGCTCGCGGAGCGCGTCGTTCAAACGCTCGGTTCGCGCAGTGGAATTCGAATGGTTCCTTACGAAGTGGCATTCAGCGCAGGTTTCGATGATCTCCAAGTTCGACAACCGGATCTCACGCGCATTCGCGAGGCGATCGGGTTCTCGCCCGCGATCTCGTTGGAGCAAACAATTTTGGATCTCGCGAGCGAATTGAAAGCGCGGCCCACTGCGCCGCATCGGGAGGCGAGATGACTCAGGTAACGCCGGACATGGCGGTCCGAATTCCGGAGTTGCCACCCGTCGATTCAACAACGCCGATGGGCACGTTGATGGGATCGATGGCGTTCTCCGCGATCGAGTTCCTCAACGGCTACGCGCTTGTTTTCCTCGCAGCGTTTTTAGTGACACTCCTCGCGACGCCACTCGTCCGACGCCTCGCGATTTCGATGGACATCATCGATCGCCCCGACGAGGCTCGGAAGCTTCACAAGTACCCGATCGCCTATCTCGGTGGTTTCGCGGTCTTCCTCGGCATCATGACCGCGATCGGAATGAGCCTCTTTATGGTTGATGGACCAGGCGGCTTGCTCGGTCCCGTTCCGCTCTCGATCGTCATCGGAATTCTTGCGATCACCTTCACCGGCCTCGCGGATGATGTCTGGGGTTGGGATCCGCGTTTGAAGATCGCCGGCCAACTTGTTGCCGCTGCGGCGCTCGCAATTCAAGACATCGGCACGCGCGTTGCGGAGGGCGCCCTCTCGCCATTCCTCGGTGAGGCGGGGACCACACTCGTCACGATGGGCCCGATCTCAGTGGCAGCCGGCGACATTTTCTACTGGACGGGTACCGCGCTCATTGCGCTCTTTGTTCTTGGTGGCTGCAACGCCATGAATCTGATCGACGGGCTTGACGGGCTCTGCTCGGGAACAGCAGCGATCATGGCGACAGCACTTCTCGTCCTCTCGATTGCGCTTGCAGCAGGGGTGGACTTTGACGACCCGTTCGATTCGATGGCCGGAACCCGCGTTGTCCTCTGTCTCGCGCTCCTCGGAGCGGTGCTCGGGTTCTTACCGTGGAACTTCAATCCCGCGGTGATATTCCTCGGGGACTGCGGCAGCCTGCTGATTGGCTATCTCCTCGTCGTGATCATCCTTCTCCTCGGGGAGCACGGCGAAACACACCTTGTCATCGCCGGGCTCATCATTTTCGCTCTCCCCATCATGGACACGTCGCTCGCCATCTTGCGACGGAAGCTCGCGGGCGTCTCGATGTCGCAGGCCGACGCGAATCACATCCATCACCTCGCGAAGCGATCGCTTGGAGGAGTGAAGTCCGCGGTCGTCGCCCTTTACGGCGTCACGCTCCTCTTCGGAGTCTTCGGCGTCATTCTCGGCATGCTCGCGATCGAACAGGTCGTTCGACTTCGCTTGATCTACGCCGCGGCGATTGTGGCTTTCGGTGGCATTGGCGCTGTTGCACTCAAGAGTGCGCTGCGCAACCGCTGGCAGGCGCAGGCTGCCGGAACTGGCCAACCTGCGGCTGACGCGACTGTTGTGGCGGGTGCGACGGCATCAAACACGCCAGCGGCATCCGTCGAACAAGCCAAAACGACTCTTCCAGCGGCGTCTGAGCAGAAAGCACAGAGTGCATGAGACTCGAAGAGAGCGAGGAACAGCGCGATTCGAGCGCCGGACACGTGCCTGTGCTGCCTCAGGAGGTCCTTGATGCGTTGTCGCCGCAGCCTAAAGCCGTATACGTTGATTTGACTGCAGGTCGCGGAGGCCATGCCGCGCGCGTCGCCAAGGTCGTTGGACCAGCGGGGCGCGTCGTGCTC
>JBJOHQ010000425.1:0-3353 GCA_046047595.1 Planctomycetota bacterium
CTTCGGCGTACATCGGTTGATGTCCGAGTGGCGACAGATCAATGATCGAGAGGCGCGCGTGACCGAGTCCGACCTGCGCCTCGTCGTTCACGAACGACCCTGAATCGTCAGGACCACGGTGACAGATCGCTCGGATTCCCTTTTGGAGCCGAAGCAAGTCAAACCGACCTGAGTACCCAATGATGCCGCACATGGAGAAGGACTCGAACCGCCGACAGGTCACAGAAATCAAACTAGCGCCCGATCGGCAGGGTACATCGGCCCATTCATTGGTGCGCGTGAAGCAAATCAGATGGGACTTCCTCGGCGAGCGTCGGATACGGTGCGGATTATGCGCATCCTTCGAACCTCGCTCGCGGTTTCCCTCAGTGCAATTTCCTCGATCAACGCCCTCGCCGATGAAGGCATGTGGCTTCCAAATGCACTGCCCTTGGCAGAGATGAAGGCGAAGTACGGCTTCGAACCAAGCGCGGGTTGGGCCGATCATTTGCAGCGATCTGCGGTGCGGTTCTCAACGGGCGGTTCGGGCTCACTCGTCTCCGCGCAAGGGCTTGTGATGACGAACCACCATGTGGGCAGCGACATGTTGGCGAAACTCTCCACGCCAACGCGCGACCTTTTGGAAACAGGATTTCTCGCACGCACGCTCTCCGACGAATTGCCGTGTCCAGATCTTGAACTCGATGTGCTTTGGTCGATCGAGGATGTCACGGACCGCGTCGAGAAAGCCGCAAACGATTCGACCGATCTTGCCAAAGCCGGTGCTGCGCGACGAGCCGCGATCGCAGCGATCGAAGATGCGGCAACGAAAGCGACAGGTCTCAAGTGCGAGGTCGTGACGCTGTATCAAGGCGGTCGCTACCACCTCTACAGCTACAAAACCTATCGCGATGTGCGTTTGGTGTTTGCGCCCGAAGCAGCGATCGCATTCTTCGGTGGCGATGCGGACAACTTCGAGTTTCCCCGCTTCGATCTCGACTGTTGTTTCTTTCGCATCTACGACAACGGAAAGCCACTCGCGCCTGAACACTTCCTTCGCTGGGATGTTGCGACGAACGGCAAGAATCCCGACGGCGCGAACGGTGCACAAGACGGCGAACTCGTTTTCACGTGGGGACATCCAGGATCGACGAATCGCCTCTACACCGCCGAGCACGTGCAACACATGCGGGATGTCGAAGAACCCATGCGACTCAAACGTCTTTGGCGAAGCGAAGTGAAACTCGCAACCTTCATGGGACGCAGCGCCGAGAACAACCGCATCGCGCGAGAAGACTATTTCGGCGTGCAAAATGGCCGCAAATCAACGCAAGGATTGCTTGATGCGCTTCAAGATCCAGCGCTCGTTCGCGAGAAAATCGCGTACGACGCGGAGATCGCACGCAAGCTCAAGGACACAGATGCCGGTGCACGATTTGAGCGCGGACGTCGCAAGATCGCGCAGTCGCTCGAGGCGTGGAACAACATCGCCCCGAACTATTTCGCATTCGAACGCTGGCGCGCTGGAGAACTCGCGGGACTTGCGCGAACCGCAATTCGACTTGCTTCCGAATCAGAGAAACCAAGCGATCAACGACTCGCGGAATACAGCGACGGGAACCGCGCCTCTCTCGAGTCGTCGTTCTATTCACCCGCACCGATCTATCCCGAACTCGAGATCGAACGACTTTCCTCGTGGCTCTCATCACTCGCCGAAGAACGCGGCCTCGATGACCCGAGTGTTCAGAAGTTGCTCGATGGGAAGAGCCCGCGCGCACGCGCGAGCGAACTCGTGCATGGAACGCGGCTCGCTGAGATCGACGTGCGGCGCAAGTTCGCACAAATGACTGCAAGCGACCTCGCGGCTGCAACCGATCCGATGATTCGCTTCGCGCTTCTCTGCGACGGCGACGCCCGCGCAGCGCGAACCGCGTGGGAGAACCAAGTCGAAAGCCCGCAGGAGTCGGGATACGCCGACGTTGCGGCCGCGCACTTTGCTGCCTTTGGCGAGAGCGTGTATCCCGACGCGACGTTCACGCTGCGCATGAGTTACGGCACGGTCGCCGGTTGGACAACCGAGGAAGGCGCAAAAATTCCAGCCTTTACCACGATCGGCGGCACGTTCACCCGCGCGGAAGCGCGCGCTGGCGACCCTGCATTTACGCTCCCCAAGTCGTGGCTCGATGCCCGCCCCCGTCTCGACGCTTCGGTGCCGTTCAACTTTGTTTCGACCAACGACATCATCGGCGGAAACTCTGGATCACCGATCGTCGATCGCGACGGCGACATCGTCGGCCTCATCTTCGACGGCAACTTGGAAAGTCTCGCGGGAGATGTGATCTACGACGGCTCACGGAACCGCGCGACGTCCGTTGACGCTCGGGGAATGCTGCACGCGATGCGCGTGGTGTACGGCGCGAATGCGTTGGTCGACGAGATGCTCAACTCGACACCGCAGCCAATCGCCCCGTAAGCGTTCGGTCGACACAACGCCGCATGCAACCAAGATGCGAGTACGCTGCGCAGATGAAGTTGCACCGTGTCTCTACGCTCGTTTGCACACTGTTCGCCGTGGCATGCACGCTTCTCGCCGAGCATGGATTTCATGCGAAAGCGCATGCACAGTCGGTCGGTGATCGATCTTCGGCTGCGCCGACTTCCTCTGTTCCAAAGATTGACCCTGCGCCGATTCGCGCGAACATCGCTGCGCTTGCCGCCGATGAGTTCAACGGTCGCTCGTTCCGAAGCGAAGAAGGAAAGCGCGCCGCACAGTGGGTCGCTGAGAAACTTGCAGCGGCTGGCGCGAAGCCATTCGCGAAGGGCGCGGACGGCCGTGCATCCATGCTTGTTCCGATCGGCCGCATGCCCGCGGCCGCACCGAATGTCGTCGCGTGGATTCCTCCACGCGGAGCGAATCCGAGCGGCGAGTTTCTTTTGGTCACTGCGCACTTCGATCACCTGCCTCCGAAGTCATCCGCGCGCGAGGGTGAAGACAAGATCTACAACGGCGCCGACGACAACGCGAGCGGTGTCTGTGGCATGATCGCAGTTGCGGAAGCGTTGAAGGACGATGTACTCGATGTTGGCGTTGTCTTCGTCGGATTCACTGGCGAAGAAGCTGGACTCGTTGGAAGCCGTGCATTTGTCGAAGAAGAAACGGTCCCAACCGCGCGGATTCGTGGCGTTTTCAACATGGACATGATTTCGCGCCAACCAGATGGCGCGATCCGTCTCGATGGAGGGCCGAAAGGTAAACCGCTCGTCGATCTGCTCGTGCGCCTCGCACCAGAAGTTCCGATCGAGATGAAAGTCGACACGCATCCCGATTGGCTCGATCGAAGCGATCAAGGCGCGTTCTTGCGCGTGGGTATTCC
>JBJOHQ010000426.1:0-2930 GCA_046047595.1 Planctomycetota bacterium
CGTTCGCTCTCAAGATCGTTCCTGATGGATTCGAACGTGCCGATCGCTATGCGGTGTGGGGTTGGCGCGCGCCAGGCGTCTCGGTTGACCCAAACTACGCGATCTCGCGGATCTCTTTGACTGACTCTTCGCGCGGAAATGGCAAAGTCCCCTCCATGCCAGCACCCGTGGGCGATGAGGGCCCGTAAGCGTGCTGAGAGGCCAAGTTTCGCGCGCACCGCGCACGGCCTCCACCGCGATCCGTAGCGCGATCCGTAGCGCGATCCGCAGCCCGTCCGCACGAACAAGTCCTCCATGTGTCACATACACCGACGCGACACGGGCGTCTGGCCATGTGTGGCACCTACTCCTCAAGATGTTGCTCGAGTTCTGCCGATCTCTTCTGCATGTCGGATCGACTCGAACGAGTACCGAGTGAGCAACTCCACAAGAGCGACCTTCGCGCGGACACACTGCGTGAGGTCTATCTTGAAGTGCGCGCACTCGTCGACGCGGCGGGACACCCGTGCATGATGGTGAATCCTGACGTCGTTGCGCAGCTTGCGGAATCGCGACTTGAAGCACGCATGCAGGAACAGGTGCTTGCTCGTCAGCGCGAGGCCGCGGAGAACGCTCTTCGCCCGCGCCGAATTGCGTAAGCGACACGCCTTTCACGCTCACGCCTTCCGAAGTTGTGCAGCGACTCGATGTGCGATCGCGTGCCTTTCAGCCGTGCGTTGCGATGAAGTCTTTCCATCTTCGCCAAGCGCATAGCCGCCAGAGAGCAGCATGCAGGTCGGCAAACCTCCCCGCTTCCAGAGTTGTTCAAGCACCATGGAATCACGCGCGGCGATTCCACGCTCGGTGAGCGCGAGTCGCCCAAAGCGATCGCCCTTCGCGACGTCGACACCCGCGAGATAGAAGACGACATCTGCATTCGCACGCGCCACTGCAAGCGGGAGATGCTGCGCGAGCGTCGCGAGGTATGCGTCGTCCTCGAGCCCATCCTCGAGCGGAACGTCAAGTGACGACGGCGGCTTCCTCAGCGGAAAGTTGCGCTCGCCGTGCATCGAGAATGTGAACACCGATGGATCGCCTGTGAAGATCGACGCGGTGCCGTTGCCATGGTGGACATCGAGGTCCACCACGAGGACGCGGCGCACAAGCCCTTCGCGTTGGAGCCACCGGGCCGCAACCGCAACGTCATTGAGCGTGCAATACCCTTCGCCCGTGTCTCGCATCGCGTGATGCGTTCCACCTGCTAGATTCGCCGCGATACGGCTCTGATTTATCAGCGCGGCCTTTGCCGCATCGATGGTGCCTTGCACAGCGAGGCGCGCGCGCCGCACGAGTTGTGGCGACCACTCCATGCCGATCCGGCGCTGCTCGTCGCGCGAGAGCGTTCCCTCGCGAAGTTTCGCGAGATACCCCTCGTCATGCGCGAGCGCGAGTGTTTCCCAAGGGCACTCTTTCGGCTCATGCAAGTTCCACGCGCCGACCAATCCTTCCGCCACGAGGATTTCGTAGAGCGCCGTGTACTTCCCCATTGGAAACGCGTGCCCCTCGGGGAGGGGAATCGTGTAATCCGAGTGGTAGGAAACGTGCTCCAGACGACACTCCGAGTAGAACTCGATTGGAAAGCAGTCGCGCAGTGCCCGCGATGATCGACGTCAAAGCCGCGCGACGAGCGCGTCTGCGAATTCCATCGTGCCGAGCTTGCCACCAAGATCGCGCGTCGTCGCGCCTTCCGTAAGGGCACGGTCGTACGCGCGTCGAATACGCGTCGCGCACTCAGCGAAACGCGGCTCCGAACGACGAACCGAAAGCCAGTTCAGCATCATGACACCCGACATGACGAGCGCGAGTGGATTCGCGACGCCCTTACCCGCAATGTCTGGCGCAGATCCGTGCACGGCTTCGAACACCGCGCCCTTCTCGCCGATGTTTGCGCCCGGTGTAACGCCGAGCCCGCCGACGAGACCCGCGCAGAGATCGCTGATGATGTCGCCGTAGAGATTCTCCGCAAGAATCACATCGAACTTCGTCGGGTCCTGCACCATCTTCATGCAGGCCGCGTCGACGATCACCTCTTCGTATGCGATGTCTTGGTAATGCGCGTCATGCACTTCGCGCGCGCAGCGGATGAAGAGACCGTCGGTCAACTTCATGATGTTCGCCTTGTGGAAGACCGAAACTTTCTTTCGACCGCGCTCGCGGCAGTAGCGGAACGCGTAGTCGGCGATGCGACGCGACGCTGCTTCGGTCGCAACCTTGATGCTCGTCGTCACGCCCTTCGTGATTTCATTCTCGATACCCGCGTAGAGACCCTCGGTGTTCTCGCGAACGATGACGAGATCGACATTCTCGTAGCGCGAGTGCACGCCCGCCATCGTGCGAATCGGGCGCACCGCAGCGTAGAGATCGAGTGTCTTGCGCAAGAGCACGTTGACCGATCGGAAACCCGTTCCTACCGGCGTCGTGCATGGGCCTTTGAGTGCCACGCCGTATTCAGCGATGAGATCGAGCGTTGATTGCGGAAGCAGTTGCTTCTCGCCCGCTGCGAGCGCAGCTTCGCCCGCATGTCGAACCGTCCAAGCGATGTCTGCACCGCTTGCGTCGATCACGCGCTGCGCAGCCTCCGCGACTTCGGGACCGATACCGTCACCAGGGATGAGAACGACCTTCGTAGACATGATTAGGCTCCACCACCAACGCGCGACACCCTCATCGGGACACCGTGATCAACACGGCGCCAGAAATGGAAGCGGAGAGAATAGCGGCTTCCTCCCTGCGGGCGAAGCCACCGAGCAACCGATTCGAGGTTGGAAAAAGACAGTGGGAGGCGCTGAGCACCTCCCACTGCTTTTGAGAACTTCTCTAGACCTGCGCGTCAGGTCGCACGCCGAGCGCGATTAAGAACCGCGGCCGCCGACATTTTCCGCGCCAACGAT
>JBJOHQ010000427.1:0-6364 GCA_046047595.1 Planctomycetota bacterium
CGCCGCGAAAGCGTTCCATCCATGAAGACAACAACACTTCTCACCGCATCACTCCTCGTCCTCGGCGGACTTTCACTCGCGATGCAAGACGCTCCGCCAAAGCAGGGCGGCGGACGCGGCGGCAATCGCAAGCCGCCACCAGCGGGTGCGCAAGGCGGGCGGGGCGGGCAAGGTGGGCAAGGCGGGCAGGGGGGAATCGTGAAGCCCGCGATGTCCGACACGATGAAGGCCGCTGGCTACGCCGACAACTGGTTCGCGATGTACATCAACGGCAAGCTCGTCGCGGTCGATTCGATCGACTTCCTCCCGCACAACGTCGTCGCGATCGACATCCTCCCTGAATATCCGATGACGATTGCGGTGCTCGCGAAGGACAATGCCGATCCGAAGACCGGTTGCGAGTACGGGAACTCGATCGGCGACGGAGGCTTCATTCTGAAGTTCGCGGATGGCACGGTCACCGACGCATCGTGGAAGGCGAAGTGCTTCTTCCACGGCCCGATTGAACGCGATACCGCCAATCCGAAGGTTCGCAGTGAGGAGTTGCCCGAGCGTTGGTACGCGATCGACTTCGACGACTCGAAGTGGGAGAACGCGGTCGAGTACCCCGAGGAGCGGATCCAGCCGAAGGAGCCGTATTACCAGCACGACTTCAAGGGCGCGAAGTGGATTTGGACCGGCGACCTCGATCTCGACAACACGGTGGTTCTTCGCAAGAAGATCGAGAAGCCTGACGCGAAGCGCCGTTGGACGACGAAGCCCGATCTCGATGCGTCGTGCGCACCCGCGGTGCGTTGACAAAGTGGGAAATCACCCGCGGCCGCGATTGGGCGCGCTTCTCGCGTTCGCGGTAGCGTGCCCACATGCGCCATCTTCTCGCCGCGTTCGTCGCCGCAATCGTCGTCTTCTTCTGGGGCTTCCTCGCCTACGCCGCGATTGGCATCTGGGAGTTCGCCTATCCGACGACGAAGTCGGACGCGGCGATCCTCGAGACGCTCGATGCAGCGTTGCCCCATGACGGTGCGTACTTCCTGCCGTCGATGCCCGAGACCTACATGACCGAGACAACCGACCCCGAGGTGGTCGCCGCAAACAAGTCGTTCGAAGATCGGATGACGAAAGGTCCGATCGCGCTCATTCTGTACCGAAAGGGTGGCATCGCGCCGATGGCCGCGTCGGAACTCGTGCGCGGCTTCGTCATTGAGTTCGTCGCAGCACTTCTTCTCACGTGCGTGCTCTCGAGCGCGCGCGGAAGCGCCGGACGCCGCGTCTTCCTCGGCTTCACGATCTCGCTCTTCACGGCGCTCGCGACGTGGGGCGTCGCGGGCAACTTCTTCCATCTGCCGCTCGCGTACATGTATTCGAACATGGCCGACGCGGTCATCGCGTGGACGCTTGCATCGGTGGTCATCGCCTTGATGCTGCCCCGCCGCGCGGAGGTCTAATCGCGCCCGATGGTCGATCGAGCGATGATCGCAGCAAACCTCTTCGCGCAGCGGGGCAATGATCTGGCGTGCGTGCATGTCGTTTGCGCGCGTGTGGCTCCGCGCAAATTCACGCACGCCGTCGCGCGCGCGTCGCGCCGCCGATGATCGCGAAACTGAGAAGGGCGATCGCACCCGGCGCTGGCACGGCGGAGCCGCCGTATATCGTTTGGTTGTAGACATGGTGCCACGCGCCGGTTTCGCCGAATTTGTCGTGTGTCCAAAGCGCGAGTTTGCCGTTCGCGCCAATCGAATCCTCGATCGAAAGTACGAATTCGGTCTCGCCGGCGGCGATCGTTCCGAACCTGACGGCCGCGCCGCTTCCGTCGTAAAGCCACCATCGGACGGATGTGGTTGATGGGCTTGCGAGGCGCATCGTGATGTTGCCCATGATGCCGTCGTCACGGAGGTCGCGGAACATCGACGCGCTCCACGCGTCGAGTTGTGGCAGGACGCGGTGCACCGGCGAGACGTAGTACGCGGTCGTATCGATCGTCGTACTTGACCATGGAGTCCAGACGAGGAATTCGCCGCGCCCCTCGCTGTCCATCCACGCGGATGCTTCCGAAAGTGAGATGGAACTACCAGCGGCAACCGCTGACACGCGGTGATGGCCGACATACGAGTCCCACGCCATCGAACCGCTCGGGCGGACGATACCCACGAGCGTCGTGTCGATACTCGGTGCGGCCCACCCGAGGATCTCGCACTGGATCACGTTGCCGAGTCCGTGTTCGTCGGCTACACGTGTGAAGTAGTTGACGATGACCGATGCCGACGAGATGTTCGTTGATGCGAGGTTGAAGGCCGCAAGCGCGACGAGCGTGAAGATGCGCGCGCTGTTGCGTTCGGCGCTGTGAGCGCTGAGGGGAACGTTGATAGGAACGTTGATAGGAACATTGACTGGAACATTGATGCGAACATGGGACGACCGTGGGGCGGCCTGAGCCGCCTGCTTCGATGCAAGCATGACTGCCTCCTCGCTGGAGAAACTTGAATGTGGTCCAACCCGATTCCGACCGAGGGCGTTGGGTCGGAAGACGGTTTGCGCGTACGTTTGTGCGCGTGTTCAGGCGTGCGTTCAGGCGCGTGTTCGGGTGTTCGTTTTGCGCGTCGGAACGGTCTTGTCGAGATGGTGTACGCAGCGCCGCGCGCCGCATGAGACAAATTTGCGGCCTCTATGAAAATGGCGCGTTTCACGCCAAAACCGCGTCGACCGCCGCCCGCTACCCTAGTTGCCCCATGGCAGGCACAGGCTCCCACACGTATCAAGCTCCCAAAGGCACGCGCGATTTCTACCCAAGCGATCTCGCCGTCCGACGCCACATCGAAAGCGCGTGGCGCTCGGCATCCATCGATTGTGGCTTTGACGAAGTCGAAGGCCCGACCTTCGAACACCTCGAGCTCTACACCGCGAAGTCGGGCGACGGCATCGTGAATGAACTGTTCTCGTTCCGTCGCGCGGGTGGCGAGAACGATTACGCGCTCCGTCCGGAGTTCACGCCAACGCTCGCTCGCATGGTCGCGGCGCGCGCGGGTTCGCTGCCCGTGCCAGTCAAGTGGTTCGCTATTCCGAACATGTTCCGCGCCGAGCGTCCGCAGCGCGGGCGATTGCGCGAGTTCATCCAGTGGAACGTCGACGTCTGCGGCGTTGAAGGCGCGGCGCACGATGTCGACGTCATCGCGTGTGCAGTCCTCGCGCTTGAGCGGCTCGGTTTGCGACCGACGGACGTCGAAGTGCGCCTCTCGCACCGCGTTGCAATCGCGCGCATGCTCGCAGCACTTGGCGTGGCGGACGAAAAAACTGGCGACGCGATGACGCTCCTCGATCGACGTGACAAGTTGAAGCCCGAGGAATTCGCAGAACGCGCGGCTGCGCTCGGTCTCTCGGCTGATGCCGTTGCGCGCTTCGATACGGCGGCGCGCGCGACGCAGCGGTTGTCGGAGCCACTTGCGGCGTTGGCGGCGAAAATCGGCGTGCCTGAAGCGGAATTCGCAGCGCTCGATGAAGTGCGCGCCGCGGCGGAACGCGCGGGCATTCTCGAGTGGTGCACTGTCGATGTTGGCATCGTGCGCGGCCTCGCGTATTACACGGGGACCGTCTTCGAAGTGCACGAAGTGTCTGGCGCCGAACGCGCCGTTGCCGGTGGCGGTCGCTACGACGGACTCGTCGAACTCTTCGGCGGTCCAAAGATGCCCGCGTGCGGCTTCGGTATGGGCGATGTTGTCCTCGCGAACGTACTGCGCGATCGCAAGTTGTTGCCTGAAGATGGCGCGACGCTTCTTCCGCGCCCCGACGCGTTCGTTGTGTCGGCGGGCGGCGAGAGTGCCGAGGCCTTATTGCCGTCGCTTCTCATGCGGCTCCGTCGCGCAGGCCTGCACGCACGCACGACGACGAAGACGACAAAGAACGTTGGCAAACTGCTCGGTGACGCCGGGAAGGCGCGCGCACGATTTGCAGTGATTCTCGGCGCTGAACTCGCCGATGGAAACGTGGCGGTCAAAAATCTCGACGCTGGCACGCAGACGGTTGTGCCGCTTGCTGAACTCGAGATGTCGCTCGGTTTGCGTGCGTGACGCGAGTTCGTGGCGCGAGTTCGTAACGCGGGTTCGTAACGAGGGTTCGTAACGAGAGTTCGACGAAGGCAACGCTTGTCACGACACTGCGCTCAGGTCCGCGTTTTCTCGCGGATTATTGGCGTGTTTATTCGCAGTGGTGGAAGGGAGTAGAGGGGGTGGAGCGCGTCGCAACCTCCGAGAAGCGCAGGCTTCCCCTCACTTCGCCCCAATTTTGAGCCGATCTCTGAAGGCCCGGTCGCGCCGTTCCAACGCGACCAGCGTCTTGGAGAACGTCGATGCCCTTTGGTCTTTTTCGCAGCCAGCAAACCCCAATCCTCGCGGACTTTGGAAGTTCGGGTGTGAAGTTGCTTCAGGTTTCGCCTGGCGCGACACCGACGGTGACTGCGGCTGCGTTCATCGCATTCGATGATGAACTCCGAGCGCAGACGCTTGAACAGCGTTTCGCATGCATCGCTGCGCAACTGCCAGCCGTACTGAAGACCTCTGGTTTCCGCGGAAATCGCGTGGTTGTGGCGCCATTCTCGCAACACATGCTCGTGCAGCATGTCGCGGTCGCGCTTGCGGACGCAGATCGCGCGGACAGCGTTGTCGGCACGCAGATCGCGATTGGACTCGAATGTGATCCGCAGAATCTCGTTGTGCGCACGTCGCGTGTTTGTGAAACAACGCGTGATGGCCAGCCCAAAGTTGAGTTGCTCGCGTTCGCGATGTCGCGTGATGACGTGATGCGCTACGTGCAACTCTTCGCAGGCGCGAAGTTGAAGGTCGTCGGTGTGCACGGCGAAATCTCCGCGTTGGTGCACGCCTTCGATCACGTGAATCGCCGCGTCGAAGATACCTCGGTCACCACGATGTATATCGATCTTGGGTACAGCGGAACGAAGGTGGCGATCAGCCACGGGCCGCAAACGGTCTTCGCGAAATCAATCGCGATCGCAGGGCGTACGTTTGATGCACGCATCGCTGAGTCGCGCAGCATTTCGCTCGCGAACGCACGAGCACTTCGTCTTGCCGAAGGCGTTCGTCCAGTGCGCGCGCGGCAGCCGCAGGCGCCGACCGCAGTTGTTGCTCCGACGGAAGCGATGGGTGGAATTCCCTCCGCACCACAAGCATCGGCAACGTCGCCGCAAGCGGCCTCTGCGGAGGTCCTTCCTGCGATCTTCCGCGCGGGTTTCGCGCAGGAACAAGCGCTGATCAACGAGCGTCGCGCAGGTGCGCCCGCGCCCGCGCTCGGTTCACCGCTTCCTGAGGCCACGCAGCGCTCGGTCGCGGTTGATTGCCGCGAAACGCTCGAAAGCCTCTGTGATGAACTCGGCATGTGTACGCGCTACTACGGCGGCCTTTTCCGCGAGCGACGCATTGATCGCGTTGTCTTCTTAGGTGGCGAAGCGCGCGACATTGGCCTCTGTCAAGCACTCGCGGCATCGCTTCGCATTCCTGCAAAGGCAGGCGATCCGATGGCGCGTTTCCTTTCGAACGGGCCTGCTCCGGAAGGGCTTCCGGAACCAGAGGCCGCGCATCCTGGTTGGGCCGTCGCCTGCGGACTCGCGGCGGCACCAACCGATCTCTGACTGTCTCTAGCACGGGGAATCCATGAGCAATCCAACGAGCTTTCTTCCCGAGGACTACGTGCGCGATGCACGCGAACGGCGCAGCAGCCTGTTCGCGCTCGCGCTCTTCCTGATTGTGATGGGTGGCGTCTTCGCGGCGTTTCTCGTGACGAATCGGCAGTGGACGGATGTGCGCACCGCGCAAGGTGAAGTGAACGAGCGCACCGAACAAGCCGCGAAAGAAATCGCGGAGATGAAGCGCCTCGAAGGAATGCGCGCGCAAATGGTCGAGAAGGCCGAACTCGCGCGCGGACTCATCGAGCCCGTGCCGCGCTCGGTTTTGCTCGCGACGCTTGTGAACACGATGCCTGAAAATCTCTCGCTCCTCGAACTCGAGTTGAAGAGCGAAGAAATCAAAGTTGCAAAGGCCGCTGCAGCGAAGCCCGATCCGAAGTCGCGTCGATCGAGTGCGGCGGCGCGTGCGAAGGAAGCGGAAGAAGCTGCGAAGCCAGAGCCAGTGCGTCGACGCGTGCTCGTCCAAGCAACTGGTGTTGCGCCCGACGATCTCGACGTGAGTCGTTGGATGAGCCAACTTTCACGCATGCCGTTTCTCTCGGGGATTCGCCTCGAAGTGAGCGAAGAGAAGGAACTCCGCGGCATGAACTTGCGGCAGTTCCGCATTTCGATGCGCATCGAGCCTGAAGCAGACATTCGCGGTTGGGAAGGTCTGCAAGCGCTGCGAACGCCTGA
>JBJOHQ010000428.1:0-3301 GCA_046047595.1 Planctomycetota bacterium
AGCATCTTCATCCTCCGTACGATCCGACTCAAACGAAGCCGACCGACGACTTGGGTGCAACGCTTGATTCGCCCGCGTCTCCAGATTCTTTTAGAACCACTCTCTCTTCTGAATCGCGTAGGTTTGGTAAAAGTCTTCGTCGGTCTTCGTCAGGTAGATGATGCCCTCCACCAGCCCGATGATGCCCATCGCGATTGAGGCGAACCGTGGGACGATGATGCATGCTCCCGTCAAGAGACCAACAAGCCAGACGACGAGCATGATGATTCCGGCTGTGTTCAGACCAAGAATGAACTTGTGAACACCAAGGCCGCCGAGCAAGATGCCACAGATTCCAGCCGCAATTTTTTTGCTCGCAAAGATCTGGACCTCCGTTGGAGCGGAATAGACGCCCTGAAGTTGACGAGAACCCGAATGCGCAGTTGGCATCGGCAGTTGGAACTTCCCGTCACATTTGGGGCAGGTGACCACGGAACCCGCTTGAGATGGATGAATGGACAGCCGCACTTGGCAGTGTGGGCACGCCACATCCATGTTGGATATCGGAGACTCTTGAATCGGCGGTGGTGGCGGATATGAATTCAATGCACATCTCTCCTTTGCGGCAATTGCCAATCATACGAGACGCGGTTCTGTGTTTGGCGTGGGTTCAAGCGAACGAACGCCTTGCGCTATTCCGCACGCAGGTGCGGCCGCGCCGAGTTCCTGACCATTGCATTCAAGGCCGCGTGATGCCGAATTGGCCAAGCACGAAAGCCGGGGGCGAACTCGCGGCGTTGTTGCGGATCGGATGGCGAGAGAAGCGAGTCTCGGGCTCGCACTGAACGCTCGAGCGCGCGGGTTGGCAGGACTACGTGTTCACGTTCCGCGATGGCGACAACATCGGTCCGAGGATGCTGGCTCGAATTGCACGACAGACCGGGCTCTCGCCAAAGGAACTTTGACAGAGCGGCCGAACGCCGAGCATGAGGCACGGCTGACCGGGAGCGCGCGCTCGATGCAGGACTAGGGTTGGAATCACATTGAATCACTAGAACGCGCGGAGGGTCAGCCGTTGCTCTCCATGCGCTTGTTAGGTCTTGAGTTGCGTCGCATACGCCTCGATTCGCCGACTACGTGCATCGACGAATGACTCTACCCGACTCTTATAGATGAGGTAATCGCCAACATCCCTGAACCCAGGCGGTGACCGAAAGTGGTCGAACGGCAGATGGAACCTGACGGAGCCATTCTCGTCAACGAGGTCATCCAAGAGAAAGAACTGAACGTAACCTTGGAACGTCTCAAACAGGCGGAAGAACGCGGAGTGCCGCTCTAGAGTCGCTGCGAGTGGACTTGGCTCGCGAATGTAGAAGCGTCTGATGCACTCCAAGGTGAGATCGAATCGATCGTCAATCAGACGCAATACACCTCTGGCCTGATTCACTGTGTGCTTTTGATCGACTTGGTTGTTGGGAAACACAAGATATGCACCGATCGTTGATCCGTGATCGAAAAGCGCCTGCACTTCCCTCGGGACTTGCCTCGTCAACCACTTCTTGTTCATCTGGTTCTTGTAAGAGTGCGTGATGGCGTCACTCCCCAGTGAGAAATCACCCAATGCGGAGCTGTGGTAGAGGTAACAACCGGCCTTGTCATCGCTCAAGTCGAAGACTGCGCCGCTGGGTAACCGCTTGCTCCACAGCAATCGGTGATAGCGCCGCAAAGTGGGACTGGTCGCGTCTGGGTCTCCCCCGTTCGCGTCGCTGTACACATTGAAGCTCGTATCAATCATGAGTGAACGCGCAAGGGGATTCCTTTGACCTACCGACTAAGCTCACCTGCGGCGGGCGGCTCTGGGCCCGCCGTCAGGTGCAGCGCCTGGTTCGGCGGGCTCCTACTCGCCCTCCGGCTCGGCCCGCCTGACCGCGGGCTGGATCACGGCCCGGGCGCAATACGCGATGGCCACGCCCAACACCACCAGCACCCCGATGGACCTGATGTTGCGGGGGCCGGTGACCATCTGATACACCCCGAATGCCGCGATCGGCAGGGCCCCGACGCCGACCACGGCGTGAAGCAGCCGGCCAGAGCCGGTGGTCAAGGTGGTCGCGCAGCCCAGGCACTTGTAGGTCGGAACCGGGGATACGCCGTTGGCCGGCAGCCAGCCGACCTGGGACGAGCACCGCGGGCAGGAAAGCCCACGAGCCGGCTTCAGGTCCGGGGCTTGCGATCCGCTCTCCGACATCGGCGCCTCCGCTGGCCGAACAGTTGCTTCTGCGGTTCCGACGAGTGGGAACCCTCAGGTGACCATACCACGGGCTCGGGCGCATGACGCGCATTCCGTTCCGTGTTTCGCATGAGAACGGTATCAGAGTGACAGTTCTCCCGTTTCCGCAGAACGCGTGCTTCGCGGGTTCTTCTGTTTTCCGCAGAATGGGTTTCGGCGCGGTTCGGCGGGGAATGTGTCATGTCTTGCGGGGGCCCCCGATTCATGCAGTAGGGTCGCGGCCATGGCTTCCGCGCTTCACCAGCAGTTCGTTTCGGTCATCCGCCGTCGACATCTCTCGCGCCGCACCGAGAAGGCGTACTGGCTGTGGATCGTGGCCTTCCTTCGCTTCCACCGCGGATAGAAGGGGTGGCGCCACCCTCGCTCGGCCCTCGAGGCGGCTTCCGACACTGCTCAGCCGTCGCGAGGTCGCATTGGTCATCAACGAGATCCCGCCGCAGCGGCGACCGCGACAAATACGGGTGCCCGATGTCTGGCAAACGAACGCAGTGAGAGAGCCAGCCATCGGAACGGATGACGTGCGGTGGGATCGAGTTCCACACGTTGAAGTTCGAACATCCACGGTTCCGATGGCTCTCGACGTTCACTTCGTTCACGTCTCGAGACATCGGGCACCCGTGTCTTGCGCCCTTGCTCTGGCGTATTCCACGCCAAAGGTCGCCGCCGCAGCGGCGACCGCAAAAGCACAGTGCTTCACCATCATCAGAGATGATGCCACGCGAATCGTCGAGCGAACTTTGCGGAGACCAGCGAATCAATCACAGTTGCACAAACGGAAACGGCCACGTGCGGTCGATCGCGAGTTCGTGCTGACGAAGCGCATCGCGAGTCGCGTCGATGCGAGCGCGAAGGAGTCGCAAACTCTCAGCGTGCTCAGTGCGCGCGTCCATAATCGCGCGGCGCATCGCAACATAGGCCGCGCGTCGCTCGCTCTTTGAGCCAACGATCCGCGCGCGCAAAGCGTTCTTCGTTGCTCCAAAATCGCCAAACGGGTCCTGCTCGAGCGCGCGCAGTGCAGCGGGAGTGGCGTCG
>JBJOHQ010000429.1:0-5813 GCA_046047595.1 Planctomycetota bacterium
CATAACCTTTGAATGCGTTCCCGAGAATCGGAACATCGCCAAGGCCAGGAACCTGGCGTCGTTCGATCTTGGTGTCTTCCTTGAAGAGACCGCCGAGAACGAGCGTTTGCCCGCTCTTCACGCGCACATTGGTGACGATTTCGCTCGTGTCTTCGTTTGGCACAGGCAGTTCGGATCCCTGCGAATCAGTGAGATTCTCGATCTTGGCGTCCGACAAGCTTGGCGCAAGTTCCATACGAATCGAACCGTCCGACGAGATGAACGGACGGAAGATCAACTTGATACCCGAGTCGAGGAACTCGACCGATTGCGTGGTCGACGTTTGCGTCGTTGTTGAAGTGAGGTAGCCAACGCGACGACCGATGAGAATTTGCGCGCGCTGGCGATTGAGCGCCATCACGCGCGGGCGCGCGAGGACCGTCGTATCGGTGACGCTGTCGAGCATGCGAAGGAAGACGGAAACATCGTCGGAAACAACACCGACGCGCAACGTTGATTCACGATCCCAACCAGCGACCGCCGTATTGACGGAGTTTGCAACCTCACCGTTGTTGCCAACGTCGCCCGTGAAAAGGTCGTTGGCACCCGAGAGAGGATTGGTGAGATCTGCGACGTCGAGGTTTCCAATGACGGAGACATCGACACCGAATCCATCCTTTTGATCGACCTTCGATGAAACGATCGTCGACTCCACCACCACTTGCGCAGGCGGCGTGTCGATCTCCGTAAGGAGCGTCTCGATCGCTTTCAGATTCTCGGGAAAATCGCTCACAACGAGCATGCCCTGGAATGCCCAACTGTCACTTCCACCGTCGGTTGACGAGGGCTGAAAGCCTTTCTCGACATCACCAACGAATGAAACTTTGCCTGCCTCGGAGAGCAGTGGCGCGATGAACTCGCCTGCGTCTTTCGCGTTGAGATACTCAAGCGGAAAGTTGCGGCTCGCCTTCTTCATTCGACTGCGCGAAATTTCTTCCCACTCATCTCGCGTGTAGACGTAGATGAAATTCCCCGCTTCTTCCATGCGCAAATCGTTCGCGCGCAGCAAAACATCGAGCGCTTCCATCACAGTCACATCGAAGAGGTTCGCAGTCACTGTGCCGGAAACACCTTTGGCAGCAACGATGTTTCGACGACCTTGCATCGACAGCATCTGCAGCGCCTGCAAGATGTCTGTGTCTTGGAACTGCACCGTGAATGTCTCGGCGACAGCTTGGCCTTCCGTTGGCTTGACCTGCGCGGTTCCTGCTTGGTTTTGGCTTGCGCCTGCAGGTTTTGCACCCTGCGCCCACGCTGGCGTGTGCAACGCGCACGCAGCCGCGGTCGCAATGAATGCGAATCGCCGAAGCGTGGTCGTCCGCGGGTGCGTCGTGAGAGCCGCAGTCATGTCGGTGTTGAATTTCGTCATGGCGTGTTCCCGAAGTCCCTTTCGTCGCCGTCTCGGACGGCCGTTGCGGAGTTCTCCGAACCCCGTGCGCGTTACTCGCGCGTTCCCCCGTTGCCGGCCGCGCTACCCGCACCTGCAGGCGTTCGCAACCGAAGTTCGAACCGCTCGCCTTCCCACTCCACAAACGCGGCGTTGTCGCGCACTTCAACGAGCGTGAAACGCGAGCCGTCGGTGCTTTCCAGCACGTCGCCGACTCGATACGTCCTCCCGTCGATCACCGCCATGGAGAGTCCCTTGCCTGCAGATTGAAGACGGAATCGTTCCGCCTGCCTGCCGGCAGCCTGGAGTGCCTCACGCCTCGTTTCATCGGCTGTCGACGGCTCAACCTTGGGCTGAGGCGTGATAGGAGCCGCAACCGGCGCAGCAGGGGTTGGCTTGGGGAACGTGTGCGGATCAATCCGGAACGGGTCGGTACGAATTTCGTTCGTGGCACCAAGTCCCGAATCAAATTCGATCGGCGTTTCTGGCTCAGGCGCCGCGCTCGAGGTCGTCGGGTCATCGGCGATCGCTGTCTTCGGCAAGCTCGTCAAAATGCGAATGCGCGCCCAAAGCAAGAGGCCCATGGGTTTCGCCCACGCAACCACGGCGAACACCGCAAGAAACGTGATCGCGCCGCGTCGGCTTCGAATCCATCGCCACGCGCTGGCTTGACTCGGCACGGAGTCGCTTGCGTGCGACTTCGCAGGCGCGAGCGTTTGACCGTTCGATGGATCAAAGTGGTTTTGCGTGCCTTGTTTCACTGTGGGAACTCCTTCATCGTCGCCGCGACAGGTTCATCACCCGTGGCGTACACCGCGTCAAGTTCAAGCCGTGCTTCGACAAAGCCGGATTCCTCCGACGGCTCTCGTCCCGAACTCGACGCTGACTTTGGTTGTGGACGTGTGATCTCAATTCGAATCGGTCGCACTAAGCGACGATCGCCTTCAGCACGCGCGAGAATCTCCATCACGCGAGCGAAACTCGCGCGCATCTCGACCGTGAGTGGAATCGCGCGGAAGCGACTGTCCTTCAGAAGCGCCGGAACCGGCTCCCCTGCGACGATTGTTTGGTTCTCAACTTCCGGACTCGCGCCAACGGCAAGCGTGCGCATCAATGCGCCAACTTGCGATCCTTGTTCCGATTCCGTTGGAATCTCTCTGAGAACACGATCGCTTGCGATGCGTGCACTCTTAAGATCTTCGCGCAATCGATCACGCTCCGCTTCGAGCATCACCAGTTGCGATGCGCGTGCGAAGAGCCGCCCCGATTCTGTCGCTCGCGCTTCCGCCCGCATCCACGCGGGATACGCCGCAAACATCGTGACAGCGAGAAGCATTGCGAGCGAACATCCGAGCGCCATCAGCGAGACACTCGACGGACATCGCGATCGAAGCTGGAGGCGCATGAAGTACGTTCTCGAATTCACGGTGCACCCCCCGTCGCTTCCCTGATGTCATCTGTGCCATTCGTGTCATGCGCTGCAAGCGATGCCTCAGCCATCGGAGGCAATGCCCAACGCTTTTCGAGATCAACAGCGAACGTCACGCGAAACTCGCGGACATTTCGGCCAAGGAATTCACGGCTTCGACTCGATTCCAAGGCAACGCGCGAAACAGGAGTGAGTGCGCCAACCGCATCAACGATGCGACCAACGTCTGACTCATCGAGCGCGATTCCTGCGATTTCTCCGCGCAATTCACGCGCTGGATCAACTTCCTTCGCACTCCGACGCACGCGTCGCGTGACGCCTTGCACATTCGCGTACTCAAGCGAGACACGATCAAGCACTGTTCCACTCGGAAGATGCTGCGCGATCGTTCGGACGATGCTTGCCGCGGGAATCGCAACGCCTACTTCGCGCTGACCATCGACACGTGCTTCAATCGTGTTTCGCTCAGCGAGTAATCGCGCGATCTCTTCTTCCAAGAGCACCACGGGAGCACCGCGTTCACGTGCGATGTTCTCAAGCGCTGTCGATCGCGCATCGAGCCACGACGCGCCAGCAAGCATGGACCCGCTTGCGAGGAAAACACACACGCTCAACGACCAAACGATGCGCGAGGAACGCCGACGCATCACGCGCTGCAGAATCGCTGCGGGAACCAAGTTCATGTCAGAACGTGGCTTCATGTCGGAGCTTGACATCGTTATGGAATGTTGTCGCGGATCGCTCATGCCGCGTCCTCCTGCAAAGCCGACAGACGATTTCTTGCGCGACACGCAAGCCCGTACGCAACAACCCACCGCGCAGCACCTGCACCAAGCGCTTCACGCGCCATCGCTGGAAGCTCCTCTTCAAACGATGAAACTCCCGTGCGACACGCTTCTTCAACGATGCCTGCAAGTCTTGGCTCTGCGGCATGCGGGCCGCTCAGAATCACACGCGCTGGTTGTCCGCCGCGAAAGGTGACGCCGAAGTAACGCAAGCAGAGCGCAAGCTCAGAGGCAATCGCATCGAGCGTCGGACGCGTTGCAGTTTGTGCAGCTTCTTCCGAGGCTGGATCGACTGGCTCGCCCTCTCCACGCACCGCGGCCATGCGACGCGCACGCAGCAACGCCGCGCTTTCAACGGGTACGCCAAGTCGCCCCGCAACCGCTCCGTCGAGCGAATTGCCGCCGAAGCTCAGTTCGCGACAGAATGCAATGCGATCGCCGCGCAGCACGAGCACCGTCGCGTCGTCATCGTCCACATGGAGCACCGCACGGATGTTCGCGAGATCGGTGCCGCGGCGTGTACGTCGACCGAGCGCGCGAGCAAGCGCCACAAAGCGTGGCTCCGCGACCATTGGTTCGAATCCCGCTTGGACGAACACATCGAATGCTGCGGTCAGTTCGCTCGCATCCGCAGACACGATCAATCGTTCGATCTTGCCGTCGCCAGACGTCGACGGAGCATCGGTCGCAATGGAATCCGCAACAATTTGCTCGCGCGGAAGTGCGCAACGCTCGCTCGCCTCCCATGCGACGGCTTCGCGAAGATCGGCGCGCTCAAGTTCGGGTAAGCGCGCAACATGCATGCGCGCATACGGAGTTGGTAAGCCGATGGCGAGTTCGCGACCGATGAATGATGCTGCACGAAGTGCGTGCACCGCAGCGCTTGCGCGTGTTTGCAGCGTTGCACCTGCCTCGACGCGTGCAGCGATTTCAACACGCGGCACATCGGCACCGAATCGAACTTGCGTCGCGCGTGGCGCGTCGCCGCCGAGATCAAGCCCGATCGCTCCGATGTTGTGATGCCACGGCATGCGCCAACGAGCCATTGCAGTTCCTCCGTGCCGAAATCGACACGTCGGGATTCGTCGGCGTTTCACGGGGCTCGCTTTGGTTTGGTTTCGCGGACCGTCGGGAATTCACCCGTGAATTCGCTCGGGAGCGCATCAGCACCACCCCAGTTCGCAGAGGCGCACGCTTGCTGAAGGCTGATGAGGGCTGCGCGAAGGTCCGCGCGCAGTTACTGCGCGACTTCTGGAGTGGCGAGAAGTCGCGTCACGCGGACTTTCCCTGTCACTGGCGCAATCTCGAGTCGATAGGCCGCGTCAGGCGAACGCAGGATGAGGGTTCCACCAAGACCAGGAAGACCGCCGCTCGTCACCGTGCCGCCGAGTTCATCAAAGGTGATGTCCCGCTTACCGCCATCAATCGAAACACCCTCAAGACGCACGCTCGCGTATCGATCATCTTGCGCAAAGTCGACGGCGTAAGTGCCACCGCGCGCTGCGCCCTTCAACGGATCCACGACGAAGTCTGCAGTTTCGGGATCGAACTCTTGCGCGAGTTCATCCTCCGCAACTTTCACAAGGCACCAACCGGTTCCACCTTCGTAAAAGTGAATGCGACGAAACGATTGGTTCGCCAACGCATCGCTCTGTGCAAATGAGATGTCAGAAATGAGCGCGCGCACTGCAGCTTGCGTGTCAAAGTCGCCACGACCAGACATCGAAGGAATGAGCACCGCTGCCGCGAGTCCGAGGATCGCAACAACGATCAGCACCTCGATCAAGGTGTACGCGCGGCGCGCGGCGAGGAAAGAGCGATGCATCACACCGCGCACGTCAGTTTCCCTTCATCGCATCACGCAATTGCGCGTAGTCGATTTCAAGTCGAATCTTCTCGAGCGGCATGTCGCTGAAGTTTCCGATGTTGGTGCGCACACGACCACTCGTCAAAAGTGCCTTCAACTCCGCTACTTCTGTGCGAAGTGCTCGCATCTCATCGACGAGTTCCAGTCGTTGACGGCCAGCGTCCAGCGCATCCTGTGGATCAGGAGCATTCGCCTTCTGTTGGATCGACAGGGCGCTTGGTGCCGGCGGACCCGCTTCGGCACGATTCGTCGAAGTTCCCGAGAGAACTACAGCGCACATCGCGGCGACGCCAGCAACCGCAGCGG
>JBJOHQ010000430.1:0-2561 GCA_046047595.1 Planctomycetota bacterium
CGTTCGGTCGCGGTGAATTTGCCGGACCTCGCAGGCCGTCGCCAAATCCTCGCGGTCCACGCGAAGAAGGTGAAGCTTGCCGAAGATGTCGACCTTGAGAAGGTCGCGCGTGGCACACCGATGTTCTCTGGTGCCGATCTCGCGGCGCTCATCAACGAAGCCGCGATCATCGCCACGATGGCTGACAAAGACTTCGTGGAACTCGCTGATCTCGAAGAAGCGCGCGACAAGGTGCGTTGGGGTCGTGCGAATCGTTCACGCAAGATCGAGCAGCAAGAGCGCGTCGCGACCGCGTACCACGAGGCAGGTCACGCCGTCCTTCAAATGCTGCTCGAACACGCGGACCCGCTGCACAAGGTGACGATCATTCCGCGTGGACAAGCGATGGGCGCCACGTTCTCGTTGCCTGAGAAGGATCGATACGGCTACGGCCGCAAGCACATCATGGCGACGCTGCGTGTTCTCTGCGGCGGACGTCTCGCCGAAGAACGCAAGACTGGCGACACCAGTTCGGGCGCCTCGATGGACATCCGCATGGTGACGAGTTACGCTCGTGCGATGATTCTTCAGTGGGGTATGTCGGAGCGGCTCGGCTTCGTGAATTACGCGGGCAGCGAGGATCGCGAATCGATCTTCGCAGAGAAGGACTACTCGCCCGAGACGGCGCGCGTCATCGACGAAGAAATTCGCCGTATGTCGGATGAAGCCTACGAGGATGCACGACGCCTTCTCGATCTGAATTGGGACAAGGTCGTCGCGGTCGCGGAAGCGCTTCTCAAGTACGAGACGCTTCAACGCGACGATATCGACCGTCTCATGCGTGGCGAGTCGATTGGGAAGCCGACCGTTGCGGATCTCCTCGTCGCGGAGAACACGCGCCCGAAGCTCACGGAAACGAAGCCGGACACGCGCGTTGGTGAAGACCCGGATGCGGGACTGAGCGGCGCGATGCCGAGCCCGGCGTGACGCGCGACGGAGAGCGCGACGTGAGGCGTGTACAACCTAAACAAACGCGAGGGCGTTCCAAGTGACTTGGAACGCCCTCGTTCTTTATTCATGGTGATGTGTTGAAGACGCGCTTTACGCCTTCAGATCAAACGACGAGATCAAAGGATGAGATCAAAGGATGAGATCAAAGGATGAGATCAAACGCAGAGCTCAAACTTTGAGATCAAACGATACAAGTGTCTTCGCGCCGCCTTCGGCCTCAATCTCGATCCAAAGCTTCGAGCCTTCTGGCATCGGCGATGGAACCTCGCCGTGCGTGTGCCAATTGTCCTTCTCGAGCTCAGCCTTCGCCTTCATCGAGCCTTCGGCGCTTTCAACGCCAACCCAGAAACGCACGGCTGCGACCTTCGGCCCACCCGTCACCCAAATGTCCACGGGGAGTTCAGCGCCCGCTTTGACATCGCCGTCGCGCGACGCCTTCACGTTGAACTCACCAGCCTTCTGCTCGCCGAGTTCAACCGTCGCGCCGTGACCCTCTTCATCCATCTTCTTCTCATGCGCATGATCGTGGTCGTGAGCATGATCGTGATCGTGATCATGGTCACCGGACTCATGCGTATGACCCGCTGAGTTTGTGTTCGAACCATCACCGCAGCCTGCGCTCCAAGCACAGAGTGCCGTCGCGGTGACGAGCGTGGCGGCGAGACGAAGTTGATTCCGATCGATCGACATAGGTTGCTCCAAAGGGGTTTCATCCGGCCCGCGTCAGTTGCGTGCGGACTTGGGGACAAGAAATGCGAGCGCGTAGCCCGCAGGTACGACGAAGAGGTTGAGGATTGTGGAGGTGACAAGACCACCGAGGACGACCGTCGCCAACGGTGCCAGAAGTTCACTGCCTGGCTTCCCCGCAGCGAGCGCGAGCGGAAGGAGTCCGAGCGCCGCGGTGAGTGCCGTCATCAGGATCGGAACGAGTCGCTCCATCGAACCGCGAAGAATCGCCTCTCGGCGCGAACAACCTTCCACGCGCTCGAGGTGGTCGTAGTGGTTCACGAGCAGAATGCCGTTCCGCACGGCGATCCCGAAGAGCGTGACGAATCCGACCAAACTCGCAATGGAAACAACGGGCGCGATGTACATCCCGCCGAAACCCGCAAGCGCGAGTGCGTTCTGCCACGGCGACGCTTCCGAGAGGAAGATCGCGGCGATTCCGCCGATGATTGCAAGCGGCAAGTTCAGCATGACGAGTGCTGCGGTTCGTGCGCGACCCGTCGAGAGTTGCAGCACCAAGAACATCAAGACCGCCACCACCGAACCCATCACATAAATCGTGCGACTGGCCGATTGCTGCGCTTCGAATTGTCCGCCGTAGTCGACGGTGCAACCCGCGCGCGCAACGATCGGGTCGACCTTGGCCCGCACCACTTCAACAAGATCACCGAGGTTGTAGCCCTCGGCGATGTTCGTCGAAATGACGGCCTTGCGCTGCGCGCTTTCACGCGCGATCAAGTTGCTCGTGCGCTCGGGGCCGATGTCGGCGACTTCGCGCAAGCGAACCATCGCGCCGCCCTCGCCGCGCAGGATCAGATCCATCACCTGTTCGACGCGCTCGCGCT
>JBJOHQ010000431.1:0-3404 GCA_046047595.1 Planctomycetota bacterium
GATCGCCACAAAGCCCGCGACAACAATCGCGGCCGTCAGGCGAAGGTGGGGGTGATGTCGGTCGAGCGAGCGGTCCATCGGAACTTCTGACTAAGCTTGAGGTTGGGCCTCGAAGAAACTCCGAAGAAACTACGGGGAGGCTTCGGGGCACCGTGCGAACCCCCAAAACCGACTGGGGCAGTCCGACGCGCACGGACTTGATTCACGGTCGGGCCTGGTTTGCAGGCCAGGTCGCGAGCCGTTGCTCGGGTCTGCGCGGACGGGAAAGGTAGCACGGAAACGGGTCAAGGTTCCATGGTCTTGGCAAGGGTTCGTGAGATCGTCCGAATCTCGGACACCCGTGCAGGGAATCCCGTGCTTCCTGTAGTCTCTCGGACCGTGCAAAGCGTTGCGATCGATCCAAACCGCCGATTCGTTGCTCAAGGGCAGGTGCTCCTCGCAGCACGCGGGGTCACGATGGAGTATCCGGGCGTGCGAGCGCTCGATGACGTCACCATCGAGTTTCGTGCGGGCGAGATCCATGCCGTCGTTGGCGAGAATGGCGCCGGGAAGAGCACGCTGATGAAGGTGCTTTCGGGTTCGGCGCGACCGACCGAAGGCCGCGTTGAACTCGGTGCGGGCCTTGGCGGGGCGGGCAACGCTCCGCAGGACGCGCGCTTCACCAAGCCGGCGGATGCGATTCGCGCGGGCATCGCGATGGTGCATCAAGAGTTGAATCTCGTTCCCGCGCTCGACGTTGCTGAGAACATCCTCCTCGGACGTGAACCCACGGGTGTGCTTGGCTTCCCGATTCACCGCCGCAAGCAGCGTGCGCGCGCGGCAGAACTCCTCGCGATGCTCGGCGCCGACGTCGACCCAGCACGACCCGCCACAGGGCTTTCGATTGCTGATGCGCAGTTTGTCGAGATCGCGAAGTGTCTCGCAAGCGATGCGCGCGTCCTCATCTTTGATGAACCGACCGCCGTCCTTGGCGAGCGCGAGGCGTCGCGACTGCTTCGGCTCTTTCAACGGCTCCGCGATGAAGGTCGCGCGATCATCTTTATCTCACATCACCTCGATGAAGTTGTTGCAGTCGCCGATCGCACGAGCGTGCTGCGTGATGGTCGATTGGTGCAGCAGTTTGCGCGCGGCGAACATGATGAAAGCGCGCTCGCGGCAGCGATGGTGGGACGTGATCTCGGTTCGATTTACCCAGAAAAAGGCGCGTGCGACCCGAAGGCAACGCCAGCGATCGAATTGGTTGGATTTGGTGCCGTGGGACGCTCGCGCGGCATATCACTCGCCGTGAGGCCGGGTGAAATTGTCGGTA
The DNA here is from genome assembly GCA_046047595.1 of Planctomycetota bacterium. Classification (GTDB taxonomy): domain Bacteria; phylum Planctomycetota; class Phycisphaerae; order Phycisphaerales; family SM1A02; genus QWPT01. Next base: position 1,310 of record JBJOHQ010000431.1, read on the forward strand.
TCGCGGGACTTGTCGGGAGTGGACGCACCGAGACTGCCGAAGCGATTGTTGGTTTGCGTGAGGCCTCGGGCTCGGTGCGCGTTGAAGGCCGCGAAGTTCGATTTCGCTCGCCGCGCGAAGCACTCGCCGCAGGCGTGACCTACGTCAGCGAGGATCGCAAAGGACGTGGACTGCACGTTGGGCTTTCATCGATTGCGAACACGACGATGCCTTCGCTCGATCGCTACGCACGCATCGGTGGTGCGCAAATCGATGTCGCTGAGGAACGCGCGACGACTGCGCGATGGATTCGCAATTTCGCGATTCGTTGTGCGCGTCCCGAACGACCGATTCAATCGCTTTCCGGCGGAAATCAGCAGAAATTTGCCTTGGCGCGTTGGCTTGAAACCGGGCCGCGTGTCCTCATCGTGGACGAACCAACGCGTGGAGTTGACATCGGCGCGAAAGGCGAGATCTATCGCATTCTCGCGGATCTCGCGCGTCAAGGCCTCGCGTGCATCGTCATCAGTTCAGAGTTGCCCGAAGTCATCGGCCTCTCGCACCGCGTCGTTGTTCTGCATGCGGGAGAGATCGCTGGCGAATTGCCGCGTGAGCGATTGACGCGCGAAGATTGCGAAGAGCGCATTGTGCGGCTTGCATCCGGCATGAGCGAAGAGAAGGAGCGTGCGTCGTGAGTGCAGCAAGCGGGAGTTCCACGGGTGGAAGTTTGGGAAGCGGGAATGCGCGAGGGAGCGATGCGAAGTCGCCGCGTTCGCGCATGGGTATTCAGAAGTTCCTGCAAGAGTGGGGCGTCTTGGTGGCGTTTGCTCTGCTGCTTGCGATCAGCACGTGGCGTGAAGGTTTCGACTTTCTGAGTTTCGAAAACTTTCGAACGATCCTCAACTCGAACGCAGCCGTCGGCATTCTTGCGGTCGGTATGACGTTCGTCATCGTGAGCGCAGGCATCGATCTTTCCGTCGGCAGCATGGTCGTGCTTGCCGCGGCGATCGGCGTGACGACGATGAATTGGGCGGTTGGCAACGAATGGAGCGAGGGGAGTTCCGTCACGCTTGGCGTCGCTGCCACGCTTGTCACGGCGCTCGTCGCTGGAATGGTGAATGGCGCACTCATTGTCTTTGGGCGTATCGCGCCATTCATCGCAACACTCGGTGGACTCGCTGCGTTTCGCTCGGTGGCGCTCGCGATTGCAGAAGCAGGGGAGATTCGCTCGTCAAGTTCCACGCTCTTTGCGAAGTTTGGTCGCAGCGGTGTACCGCTCGCGTGGGAATCGCATGTGAATGAGGCGGGGACGACCGTCTATCGAGGTTTGGTGAACGCCGCGGGAAAACCGCTCACGCTGACCTACGGCATCATCGCGTTCATCGTGATCGCAATCGTGGCGCAGTGGTTCCTTTCGAAGAGCCGCTTCGGTCGACACGTCGTCGCGGTTGGTGCGAATGAAACAGCCGCGCGCTACGCGGGCATCAACGTCGGTTGGGTGCGCTTTCGCGTCTACGCGATCATGGGATTTCTCGCCGGAATTGCGGGGCTCCTGCTGAGTTCCCGCATGAATTCCGTGTCGACCTCGGGCCTTGGCCTCGGGTCGGAACTCGATGCGATCGCGGCGGTGGTGATCGGCGGCACCAGTTTGCGCGGTGGATTCGGCCGCGTGTGGGGCACGGTCATCGGTGTTCTTATCCTCGCGATGATTACGAACATTCTGACCATTTCGCAGGTGAGCCCCTATTGGCAAGGGGCAGTGAAGGGCGGCGTCATTGTGCTCGCGGTGCTCGTCCAACGCGGGGCTCGTGAGTAAACGCTCCGCGTGCACACACGGTATCTTTGCGCCACCGCGACACGCTGCGTTTCGTCGGTCATGCGGGCGCGATCCGCCCAGTGCGGCTTCCAGTTTGAAACAAGCTTCAATTCGAAATCTCTCGAGGAACTCGTGAAAGCCATGAATCTCACCACGAAACTCACCACGAAACTCACCACGAATCTCACCACGAATCTCACCACGAATCTCACCACGAAACTCACTTCGGCGCTCTCACTCGGACTCGTCGCCTCTCTCTCGCTCTTCGGTCTCGCAGCGAGCGCACCCGTGGCGCCACTC
>JBJOHQ010000432.1:0-5357 GCA_046047595.1 Planctomycetota bacterium
CGTCTTCTCGATGGAAGGCGACATCGCGGATCTCCCCGCGATGCGGAAGATCTGCGACGAGTTCGGCGCCTACCTCGTCGTCGACGATTCGCACGGAACAGGCGTCATGGGCAAGACCGGCCGCGGCACCCACGAGCATCAAGGCCTCGCGGGCACCCAGATCGACTACATCACGGGCACGCTCGGCAAGGCGCTTGGCGGTGGGGCGGGCGGCTACATCGCGGGTTCGCGGAAGGCGATCGACCTTCTCATCCAGCGCGGGCGTCCGACCCTCTTCTCGAATGCGCTGCCGTGCACGATCGCCTGCAGCGCGGAGAAGGCGATCGAGGTCCTTATGCGCGAGCCGCAGCGCGTGGCGAAGCTTCGTGCGAATGTGGACGCCGCCCGTGCCGGCATCCGCGAAGCGGGTTTTGAGGTGCTTCAGAGCCCGACCGCGATCTGCCCGATCATCGTCCACGACACGGCGAAGGCGATCGCCATGTCGAAGCGCCTCCTTGAACTTGGTGTCTTCGTGATCGGCTTCGGTTTCCCGGTCGTTCCCGAGGGTCATGCGCGTCTGCGCGTCCAGATTTCGGCCGCACATGAGGCAGCGCACATCAAGGCACTGACTGACGGTCTCCGCGTACTCAAGCGCGAGTTCGCATGATGGGCGGACGTCGCCCGCACGTTCTCGGGCGACGGGACGCGCATCGGTCTTCACAATCCGCTGCGGATTTCGAAGCGGTGGTTCGACTTCATGCTGAACCGAGCTATTGTCGCGACACGCTGCGGAGGGCGGCGTCGCCTTTGATTCTTTCGTCCGAGTCCAGTCGGGCGGGAAGATGAGAGGTGGGATGAGAGGTTGGGAACTCACACGACTGTCCGCAGGGGACGCCGATCCGAGAGAGATTTGGCGCGTCCTGAGGCGTTCGTGAAGAGTTCTGCTCCGAATCTGCTTCGAATCTGCTCCGAATCTGCTCCGAATCTGCTTGTGAGGTTCGTGGCGCAGGCGGGAACAGGGGCACGGTCATGCGACCGTGCGTGAGGTTGAAACCGCCGTCGAGGCGGCGCGAGTGTTTTTGAGCTTGTCCGAGTTCTGACTTGTAACTGTCCTTAACTTCTGTCCTTCGTCTGTCCTTCGCTTGTCCTGATCGACACAATCCGCGTCCACTCCTGCCGACTCCGGGGACCTGGAAGCCGACCGCGATCTCTTCCTGATCGCTGTGGTCTTTTTTCCTCCCCAAAGCGAGAACGTACGGCCGTGGCGACCGGAAGCCGAGAGGTTTGGCTTGCCGCTCCCTCCAAGACATATCCATCTCCAACGATTGTGCGCTGGGGTGAAACTCCCGCCGCGTGCGCGGCTGGTCTTTCGGTCGAAGGATTTCGACAATTCTGAAAGAATCCGAGGCTGGCCGCGCAGAAATCGCCTGCAGGCCGCTCTTCCCTCAAGCGTGGATCTTTCCGCGCTCGTTCAGCCCCCGGTCGGGGCTGCTTGGACTGGGTTCACGCCTCTGCAGCGCCAAAGCACCCGATGGTGCGCTGGGTTCGCGGCGAGGTGCTGGGGCAGCCATGCCGGAGATGAGAGTGGGCTTGGGTTTCCTTCCTTGGGGCTTCCTTTCGTTGTGTATCCGGGTGAGTACGCGTTGGTCCTTTGGCTTGGCCAGAGGTCTGCCGTGAGGTTCCGGCCATTGAGAGCATCGTTCGGAGCGCCTTTCAGGTGTTCCGAAGTGCTCCCAAGTGTTCCGACGGGGTCGGAGTGTGTGGCGAGAGGTGTTCCATCAGAACACTTCTCAGGTCGCGCGTTCGTCTTGTGCGCGCGATCACCGACATCTGCAGTTTGCTGGCGCGAGCTGGCAGCAGGCATGCGTCGGGATTTGATTGTCGGGATTTGATTGACGGGATTTGATTGACGGGTCGTGATCGACGGGTTTCGAGTCGACTGAACCAGTTTGTGAGTGTCCTTCTTTCGGGTGTGTGACTTTCTGGCCAGTCGGCCATCGGGGTTTCTGTGAAGATGTCTCAGCTTTCTTTCTCGCTCTTGTTCTCGCTCGGCCTCGCATCCGCGGCTTCCGCCGGCGGAGGCGCCGCTGTCTCAGGCACATATCTCGGATATGGCGCCAATGAGCAGTGGGGCTGCGCCTACAAGTCGAGCCTCGTCTGGGACTCAACCGCAAGCGTGAACTACGCGAATCTGAAGCTTTCGGAGCGCCTTTGGGATCTTGGCGACGGCTCAACCACGGTGACGTGGTGCGCGCAGGTCTACCAGGGCGTCACGGTCGGCAATTCCTACACATTTGACGTGGTCGCGATGGACATGGTCCCGCAGACGCCACCAGCACCCGGACCGATGGGCTTCGCGAAGGCCGCGGTCATGAGTGATGTGATGTCGCGTTGGCTCGGTGCGGATAGCCGCGTCATCGCCGCCGCCGGCAGCGCAAATGCAAGCGCCGCAGCGTTCAATGCCATCGTTTGGGAAATCGTCAACGAGAACTTCGTGACGACCGACCTTGCCACCATCGTGAGCCGGATGTCGCTCACGACGGGCGCCTTCCGCTCCACACTGAGCGGTGAAGGACTCGCGATCTACAACAACATGGTTGCTTCGATCGGACAGGGTGGATTCCAATCGGCGAACACCGAAGGTTGGCTCAGCGTGACCGCACAGGATCAAATCCGCATGGTGCCAGCACCAGGCGCGATTGGATTGGCGCTCCTCGGTGGGCTTCTGTCCCGTCGTCGCCGCTGATGCGCCCGTTTCAACGGTCGCGCGCACGAGTAAATCTGCATTGATCGCATGGCCTCGGGGCATCCCGAGGCCTTTCTATTGGCGTCGTGCCCTTTTGGCTTCGCGGCTCTGGCGTTACGGCTTTGAATTCGCGGCTGCGCGGCTTTGGCGAGTAGGGGCGTTGCCGGTGCGAAGCGCCGCTCCGTCGAGGCTCACGATTCGCGACCGTGTGCGTTCTGTTTGGTGTTGATGGATGCTTTGTTGCGCGCGGAATTGTTCCCTTGCGCTCCAGTCTCCGCTTTGGACAATAGAACAATGGCGACTCCATCGACTCGGCGTTCACCGATCGAACTACCCCGGCCGCAGACTGCGTGGGTGCGTTCACTCGTCGATCGACCGCTGCGTGCTGTCGAACACCTCTTCGGCCTCGACGAAATCGAGCGCATGACGCGCGAGGTCGAGCACGGCGATACCACTATCCCGTACATGCAGCGCGTCCTCGCCACCACGAAGACGAAGCCGTGTGCAGATCCGTCGGAGTTCGCGCGTGTCCCTGTGAAGGGCTCCACGCTTGTGGTGTGTAACCACCCGCTTGGAGGCGCCGACAGCATCGCGCTGCTTGCGCTCATGCTTGAGCGCCGACCAGACACACGCATCTTGGCGAACTCCATGCTTGCGTGCTTTCCATTTGCGCGCGAGTCGATGATCCTCGTCGACCCATTCGGTGGACGTGAAGCAGCACGTCGAAACGCAGCGGCGATTCGACACGCGATTGAATGGCTGCGCGAGGGGCATCTCCTCATCGCATTTCCCGCGGGTGAAGTCAGTGCGGTCCATTGGGGAAAGTGGAGCCCATGCGATCCGCCGTGGTCGACGATTCCCGCGCGCATGGCGATTGCCGCGGGCGCTTCGATCGTTCCCGCATGGTGCGAAGGTACGAATCGGCCGCTCTTTCACGCTGCGGGGCTCGTCCATCCGCGATTGCGGACAGCGCTTCTCCCAAACGAGTTCCTCGCGCGCCGCGGTACACCAGTTGAGTTTCGCTTCGGGCGTCCAGTCCGTGCGTCCGAAGCCGCGGGGCTCGATGCCGAGGGGCTCACGCGGCTCATGCGTGGCCGTTGCGAACTCTTGCGAAAGTCGGATGTGGCAGGTCGACCTTTGACCGAAATCGCACAAGCACCAATCGCGCCAATCGCGGCGACTGCCGAAGACTTGGCCGCGGAGTTCGCCGCGCTTCCTGCAGAAGAATTGCTCTTTCAGGAAGGGGCCTACGCGGTCTATGCGACGAAAGCAGCGCGCGTGCCGAAGGCAATGCATGAGATCGGGCGCTTGCGCGAGATCGCGTTCCGCGCGGTCGGTGAAGGATCAGGGAAAGCCTGCGACACCGATCGCTTCGACGAGACGTACACGCAGATCATTGTGTGGAACAAGGAGTCCCGCGAGATTGTTGGCGGCTACCGAGCGGGTCCGGTTGCAGAAGTGACGCGTGATGTTGGAGTCGCAGGGCTCTACACCAGCACGCTCTTTGACTTCTCGCCGCGCATCGTGTCGGAACTCTCAAACGCGGTCGAACTCGGTCGCTCGTTCGTGCGCGTTGAGTATCAACGTCAACCGCTGCCGCTCTCACTCCTTTGGAAGGGGATCGGCGTCTTCATGTTCACCCGCGGATATCAGCAGATGTTCGGTCCGGTGAGCATCTCGAATGACTACACGTCCATGTCGAAAGAGCTCATCATGGAGTTCCTTGAACGACATCGACTCGCGAAGCCGTTCGCACCGTTGGTGCGGCCGAAGCATCCGCCGGAGCGGCGCCCCATCGAAGCGTGGTCGGAGAGCGAGCGCACGCTCGCCACGGCAGACCTGACCAACGTCGATCGACTTGTCGATGAAATCGAGCGCGGAAAACGGGCGATTCCCGTCTTGTTGCGGCAGTACCTTCGTTTGAATGCGCGGCTTCTTGCATTCAACGTCGACGAGGATTTTGGCGACGTCGTCGACGCGCTGATGATCGTCGATCTTCTTCAGATCGACGAGCGCATCGTGCGCCACTACGTCGGCGATGAAGGCCCAGCGATGCTGCGCGCGCGCTTCAGTGCGTGCACAACTTCCTGCTGATCACGACTGCATACTGATCGTCGGCTGTTGGAATTGCCCAAGCATCGAGAGCATCGAAACGCGCTGAGCGACGGCCTTCGCCACACCATCCAATTCCGCGCCGAGGCGTGCGTCGTTCCAGTTTGCAAGCGGTGTGCCGCGGTCGCTGTGGACGCGGAGCGCGGTGCGAATCGCGATTGAGCCGAGGAAATGCAGACCCATCGCGTGGGCCATGATTTCCGCACCGCCCTTGCCGAAGATGTCGTGCTCGCGACCGGTGTCGTCGACGAACGAACTCATGTTCTCGACGACGCCAAGCACAGGTACTCCGAGTTGCTCGAACATCTTCGCTGCGCGCCGTGCGTCGTCTTGCGCGACTTGCTGCGGCGTACAAACGATGACTGCGCCAGAGAGTGGGAGAAGTTGTGAAAGCGTCAGCGGAACGTCGCCGGTTCCTGGCGGAAGATCGACGATCAGATAGTCGAGTTCGCCCCACTCGGTTTGCGTCGCGAGTTGCTTGAACGCGCCGTGCGCCATGGGCCCACGCCAAATGAGCGGC
>JBJOHQ010000433.1:0-4610 GCA_046047595.1 Planctomycetota bacterium
CCTCGCGGAACCTGACGTCGTCTCACAAATCACATCGACGGTGCAGCCTCCGACGGGCGCTTCGTCGTTGCTCGCGCCTGATGGTTCGATCGATCGCGCACTGCTTGCGCGCGCGATTTTCACGTCCGCCGACGTACGTCAGCGCGTTGAGCGCATCATGCATCCGCGGATTGAAGTACTTCGACGCAAGCAATTCGCCTCGGCGCCCGCCACGACCGTTGCCTTCATCATTGACGCGCCGCTTCTCCTTGAAGTGGGCCTTGATCGCGAGTGTGATGCCGTCGTATTTGTTGATGCGCCGGCTGAACTTCGCCAAGAACGTGTCGCGCGTACCCGCGGCTGGTCCAAAGAAGAACTCGCCCGCCGCGAGTCCGCCCAACTTTCGCTCGCCGAAAAACGGCAGCGCGCAACGGACATCCTTCAAAACGTCGCATCGCCTGCGGAACTTTCCGCGAGCGTCGCACGGACTCTCGACACGATTCGAGGTCGCGGTCCGCGTGTCGATGTGTGATTGGGCTCCTTTGTGCCCGCGCGTTCGACGCGTCGAAGGTCAGCCACCACAAGCTTTCCACCTTCCGCGACTTGACCGCGCGCCTCGGTTCCGTCAATATCCCCGCGTCGCGAAAGCGGCGGTCGGATGCGCGAGGCGTCGCGTGTCCCGGACTGCGCCGATCGAAGTGCTCAAACCGCGCCCGAGCAAACTGCTCGAACGCGCACGAATGTGCGAGCATCCACGTCAGTGTCGTCCGTCGCGGAAATTGCGCCGAAAGCGCTGCTTCCATCGATCCCACGTCCATTTCACGTCCATCCAACGTCAATCTTCTCACAGTCATTCAAGACCTTCAGGGTTCCATCTGTGTAGCGTTTCGAGCGCGAGTTCGGGACGAATCCAAGATGCGTACACCGAATCTTGAAAGCGGCTTTCGAAAGAACGACTTCGCGGAGAACTCAGCATGTGCTGCGTTCCCGTGAGGTTCAGAAAGCTGAATCAGGTCCGACAGTTTCATGCGCAATCGTCGGAGTTCCTCTCGCGCAGAGCACGGCACAAACCCGCAGCAAGAATTGCGGATCAATCAAAGGAAATGAGAGATGAGTCATAAGCAAGGTCGTCGTCGTCGTCGTGGCAAGGGTGGAGGCGGTGGTGGTGGAGGTGGTGGCGGTGGAGGTGAGTCCTCCAGCAACTCGTCGCGTCCCACGTTCATCCCGAGCCCGGTGTTGGCACCTGGTTCGCTGCCCACCGACGAGCAACTTGCCGCCGAACTCGCGGAGATCGAGAAGGAGCTTGAGGGCAAGTACGAAGTCGCGAAGAAAGACGACCTCAATCTCGCGAAGCTTCAGAAGATGCCGCTCGACCAGCTCAACAAGCTGGCCAAGCAATCGGGCGTCGAAGATCTCAATCAGCCGAAGCAGAAGTTGGTCTTTGAGATTCTGAAGGCGCGTGCTCAGAAGGCTGGTCTGATGATCGCCGAGGGCACGCTCGAGATCACGCCTGATGGCTACGGATTCCTCCGCAGCGCGGATTACTCGTACCAACCGAGCCCAGACGATGTCTACGTTTCGCCCGCGCAAATTCGCCATTTCGGCTTGCGTCGCGGTCATGTTGTGAAGGGCCTCGTGCGCCCGCCGAAGGATCAAGAGATTTACTTCGCGCTCCTCCGCGTGGAGAGCGTGAATGGCCGCGATCCGAAGGTGTTGCACGATCTTCCGACGTTCGAGAATCTCACGCCGCTGCACCCAAACAAGCGGATTCACCTTGAAATGGTGGGTTCGGGCAAAGTCGAGACGCGCATCATCGACATGGTGACGCCGCTTGGTTTCGGTCAACGCGCGCTCATCGTCGCGCCGCCGCGCACGGGTAAGACCGTGATTTTGCAGCAAATCACGAACGCGATTGCGACGAACCACAAGGACGTTCACGTCATTGTGCTGCTCGTCGACGAGCGTCCCGAAGAAGTCACCGACTTCAAGCGCAACACCCCGTCGCACGTCGAAGTCGTGGCGAGCACGTTCGATGAAGAGGCAATTCGCCACATCCAAGTCGCTGAAATGGTGATGGAGAAGGCGCGTCGCATGGTGGAGTTCGGCGAGCACGTCGTGATCCTGCTCGACTCGATCACGCGTCTTGCACGTGGTTACAACAATGCGCTTCCGAACTCCGGCAAGATCGGCTCGGGTGGTGTTGACAACGCGGCGCTCATCAAGCCGAAGAAGTTCTTCGGTTCAGCACGCAACATCGAGAATGGCGGCTCGCTGACGATTCTCGGAACGGCGCTTGTCGACACGGGTTCGCGCGCGGACGAAGTCATCTTCGAAGAGTTCAAGGGCACGGGTAACGCCGAATTGCACCTCGATCGCAAGCTTGTTGAAAAGCGCGTGTATCCAGCGATCAACATCGGTGCTTCGGGCACACGCCGCGAAGAACTCCTGCTCGATCCGAAGGAACACGAACTCATCGTGCGTCTCCGCAAGGTCGTCAGCGACATGAACACGGTCGATGCGATGGAGCTCCTCCGTACCCGTGTTTCGAAGACGAAGTCGAACGCTGAGTTCCTCATGACGATGGCTATGGGTTAAGGGCGATGGGATAAGGGCGATGGGATAAGGGCTATGGGTTAAGGGCGATGGGATAAGGCCACGCTTTCAAGGCCATGCTTTCAAGGCCACGCGCGAATGGCCACGCGTTGAAGGCGATGGCTTCACAACCCAAATTCGCAGGACATGTCCGCGGCTTGAAGAGCGCCTTTGGGCGGTCGAAACCACGAGAATTCGGGGGGTCGGGCAACCGACTCCCCTTTCATTTCCAAGCGTGCTCGAACGCATCAACGTGTCCAATCTCGCGTTCAACGCGCCTCGCCCATTCGTTTCGCGCATTTGCGGAAGTACCATGAAGGCTCGAACGAAGACCCATCACGCGCCGTGCATCACGCGGCAGTACCTGATCGAGGGAACCATGCAGACGACACCCGAGTCGACAACTGAGTCGGCACCCGAATCGAGAACTGAATCGAGAACTGAATCGAGAACCGAATCGAGTCACCGAAGTGCGTGCCCGATGTCGCGCGAGCGACAAATCACTCGGTTTCCTGCGGCGCGCGGTATCACCATCGTCGAGATGCTCGCGGTGGTCGGCGTCATCGCGCTCCTTCTCGCGATTCTGCTTCCAGCGGTCAACCTCGCGCGTCGCAACGCGCTCTGGGCGACAAGCCAAGCGAATCTGCGACAAGTGGGGCAGTTGCTCGTCCTTTACGGTGGCGACAATCGCGACGCGGTTGTGCCGACGGCATTCGATTACCGCTCACTCCCAGCGCCAGGAAAGCCTCGTTCGGCCTCGCCGCCGAGCGTCGCGCCGCCGCTTGGTCCCGTGAGTTACGGCACATGGACGGATATCTTGTGGACAACTGGCAAGTTCGGCCCAGTCGCCACCATCACGAACGCCGACGCGTCGACGGTGTGGGATTACCGTTTCGACTCACCCGACGCCGCGCTCTACTCAACGGGCTGGAGCGGTACGAATCCGTTCCGCTCGGCGATGCCGATCGACAAGATGCAACGCGTGGTCGACAACGGCGCCGGTACGGTGCTGCCCGGACGCGGGGCAACGCCGCTTGGTGATGGTCCTTGCGATGGTGATGCAGGTTCGCTCGTCGATAGCGCTGGCGATCCAATTTCGGAGCGCGGTCATCCGGGCTACTTCGGCGGAAACCCGTTCTTCGACGCACGCGGTGGGAAGTTCTGGACCTTTGGTCAGATCAAGCGCCCTCAGCAATCGATGTATTGCATGGACAGTGCGATCGGTGAGATGCTCTTCCTCAACGACACGAACGTCAGTCCGAATAATGCGAACCTCGATCTCGTCGGCGTTGACTGGCGCTACTCGGGCAACAATGCGCTGATCCTCTTCCTCGATGGGCACGTGGACACTGTGCCTGAGTGGGAAGGCCTGCAAGAACTCGAGAAGGATCTTGGTGTGCGAGTTCTCGACCTCGACAAGCAGCGCTTCTATCCAAACTGATGCGGTCTGAACAGACTCCTTGCGTCTTCGCATCCGTCGAGGCTTGCGGAGGTCCAACGACTTGCTACACTTTCCATCCCTCACCGTGCCACTGGCACGGTTTTTCATCGGGGGACTTCGGCAACCGCCGTCTCGATTTGCATGATGCAAGTTGCAGTGGCGATTGACCGATGTACGCACGCGCGCCGGCGGCGCATGCGAAAGTTTGAGCCGGACTGTGTGCGACGCGTTCGCGTGCATTGAGTGCGCGAAACAGCGGAAAACATAGGCAGAAACATCTTCGCCACCGTAGCTCAGTGGTAGAGCACACCCTTGGTAAGGGTGAGGTCGAGGGTTCAATCCCCTTCGGTGGCTTTGGCGGCGTCGTGGATGGCGTTGCTCAACAACTCAGTTGGCTTCTCCCATGAAGGGAGAGCCGAAATTCCTCACTTCCGCCCGCTGCGTGTTGCAAGGGGCGGGCGAAAGCTGGAGCTAGAGACATGGCCAAAGAGAACTTCAATCGTACGAAGCCCCACGTCAACGTCGGCACCATCGGCCACGTCGACCACGGCAAGACCACCCTCACCGCTGCGATCACCGCGGTTCAGGCCGCGCGTGG
>JBJOHQ010000434.1:0-3336 GCA_046047595.1 Planctomycetota bacterium
AGCGAGTGGTGCTACACTCTCCGCCCTCGGGCGATTAGCTCAGCTGGCTAGAGCACACGCATCACACGCGTGGGGTCGTAGGTTCGAATCCTATATCGCCCACTTGAACAGGCCTCGGTTCGCCGGGGCCTGTGACTTTTTGAGGCCTGTGACTTTTTGAGGCCCGTCTCGTTTTTGGAAACACGGACACGCGAGAGCCTTCACCGCCAGCGTCTGAACAGTGACCCATGACCTCCTCGCTTTTTCTGCGCCTCGCCAACGACATGGATCGCGATGCGATCTGGCGGATCCTCGAGCCGACGATTCGCGCAGGCGAAACTTGGGCGCTCCCTCGCGATTGGACGCGCGACGACGCTCTCGCGTACTGGTTTGCGAAGGGGCACGAGGTTTGGGTTTGTGAGCGTGGCGGGATCGACGGCGACGCGCGAGATGTCGTTGGAACCTACTTCCTTCGTGCGGCGCAACTTGGACCTGGTGCACACGTCGCGAATGCGGGCTACATGGTTCTTCCTGACGCGTGGGGATGCGGTGTCGCGAGCGCGATGTGCGATCACTCCTTGATTCGCGCGGCCGCACTCGGCTTTACCGCATTGCAGTTCAACTTTGTGGTGGCGACCAATGCGCGCGCGATCGCGCTGTGGGAACGCAAGGGATTCCGCATCATTGGGCGTTCACCTCTCGCCTATCAACACGCGACACTCGGCGCGGTTGACGCTGTGATGATGCACCGAACACTTTGATGACACGTCGTGCAGCCTCGCGCGTCATGTCGGTCGCTGGCGGGCGCGCATTCGAAACTTCGGCGCTCAATTCGCTCAAGCCAACTCACGCAACGCCGTTCGGCAGTACCAACGCACCGCGTCGCTCATCGGTGGAGTCAACGCATCGAGTTCGTCCGCAGCACACCAGCGAATGTCGTGGTGTTCCTCGGCCGCGAGTGTCGTCGTTCCCGCACGAACACGCGCGAAATAGATCAATCCGATGTGTTCGTGCGTGTCGCTGATTCGGTGAATGTCGAGAAAGCGCGGCGCAATCAACGCGCGCGTACCTGGCCCCGTCGTCGGCGGTCGCTCACCCACCAACTCGATCTCAAGACCACTCTCTTCACGCGCCTCGCGCAGCGCTGCTTGTTCTGGATCTTCGTCGAGTTCAATGTGACCACCGATCGGCAACCACTTGTCGAGCTTCTTGTGATGAATCACAAGCACCTTGCCTTGGTGCACGATGAAAATTGCCACGGTGAAATCAATGAGTTCGTGAATATGTGGCATCGTCAGTTTCTACTGTTGGGATTCTCACGATTCGCGCGTTGTGGCGGCGTCGTATGCGCGCCGAAATACTTCTCGCTGCGATAGCGAAGCCAGACGCGCAGGACGTCGGGCACCTGCTCACGCTCCGCGGCAGTCAGCGCTTCATAGCGTTCGATTGCTTTCGCGCGCTCGGCGCGACATGCCGCATTGCGATGCGCATCCCACAGCGTTCGCGCGCGGCGAATGGCTGCACACACATCCTTCACGCGTTCGGCGCTCGTCGGTGGCTTTGAGTTCGGGCGTTTCTTGGCAGGCACGTCACGCCAAGCGTACAGCGTGTTCCAGAGAAAACGCGACCCTACAGGCTCAATCGCAACTTGTGCGGCCGAACCACATCGACACAGATGCAGCAATAAGCGCGCAACCGCATCATGTCGGGACGGCTGCAGGTGTCTGTGAAACCTTGAGCGGCGAAACCGAGAGCAGTGAAACCGAGAGCGGTGAAACCGAGAGCAGTGAAACCGAGAGCAGTGAAACCTTGAGGAGTGATCCCCTGAAGCGAGAAGCGTGCGATACGCTACCCAACACGCCATCGTTGTACAGCGTCCTTTCTCACAGTCCGCGCAACGAGCCCTCTGTCAGAGACACAAAGAAAACGCCCAAACAGCCGAACGGCGTGAAGCGACGAACGCTGACTCATCGAAACCCACGATCGCTCCATCGCGGGAGTCTTATGCGCGAACGTCACCGCACCGATGAACTGATGGACGACCCCGCGATTTCCGCGGCGGAGCACGACCACGCACTTGCGGGGCTCGCGCGATTGAACGCATGGTCGCGGAGTCATCGATTGTTGTGGCCGATGATCGAGCAAAATGCGCGCACCGCGAACGCTGCAGGCCGCGCGCTCCACGTCATCGATGTCGCGACAGGTTCTGGCGATGCCCCGATCGCACTTGCGCAGCGCGCGCAACGTGTGGGTCTTCGCATTCAATGGACGCTCGTCGACAACAGCGCACATGCGCTTTCGGTCGCAGTTTCGCGCGCGCGTGATGCTGGTGTCGAAGTTCAAAGAATCGTCGCAGATCTGATCGCCCAGCCGCTTCCGTGTGAAGGTGATCTGGTGACGTGCTCGCTCTTTCTCCATCACTGCGAACGCGAAGGCGCGGTGCGTGTTCTTCAACATATGGCGGCGGCTGCGCGCGTTGCGGTCGGTGTCACGGATCTTGATCGCACACACCACGGCTTGCTCCTCGCGTGGCTTGGCTCGCGCGCGCTCAGCCGCTCGCGGGTTGTGCACTTCGACGCGATCGCAAGCGTGCGCGCCGCGTGGACGCCCGAAGAAGTTCGACAGATCGCAACGGAAGCTGGGCTCCACGCGCCGCGTATCGAACGATGCTGGCCCGCACGCTGGACACTTTGGTGGAATCGCTGATGTCGCTGCGTTCCCCACTCCAATTTGACGTCGCAGTGATCGGCGCAGGACCCGCGGGTTCTGCTGCTGCACTTGCCGCTGCGCGACATCGCCACGGAAGTAGCGCGAGCGGTAGCGCGCGCGTTTTACTCATCGATCGCGCGCAGTTTCCACGTGCGAAAGTCTGCGGTTCGTGCCTCACCGACGAAGGTATCGCGACGATTCACTCGCTTGGCGCAACACGCGCGCTCGCTTCGGCAACTCCGCTCGAAAGCGTGCGCGTGACGTGCGGCGCGCGCGAGCTTCGTATCGCGCGTCCTTCGGGCGTTGCAATCGCACGCGAGTTGCTCGACGTCGCGCTCATCGAAGAAGCGAAATCGGCTGGCGTCGACGTTCGTCTCGCGACCTCCGCGCGCGTTCGACTAGATCGGACGCTTGAACTCGCATGCGGTGATCAACGCTTCGAAGCTCGCGCGACGACCGTCATCGTGGCAGATGGACTCGCAGGATGCGCACTCGATGATGTCGATGGTTTCGCGTGGCGTATCGCAAAGCGCAGCCACATGGGTTTCGGCGCGATGCTTCCCGCTGGTTCCGTGCGATGTGAGCCTGGCGAGATTTGCATGCGCGTCGTCGACGGCGGATACATCGGCGCTGTGCAACTCGCGTCGG
>JBJOHQ010000435.1:0-7769 GCA_046047595.1 Planctomycetota bacterium
TTTCGCTCGCTTTGGCGTAAACGACGTTGAACGTGGCCGAAGGCGGAGCGCAGCGAAGCCTGAGCAGTTGACGTCGGCGTCGCCGATCGTTTCGTGTGGCACTACCCCCTGCGAAGCAGGAGGTAGTGGCGCGACTTGAATGCAGCCACGGTGCACTGATCGAACATCGAAAGGTCTTTCGTCTCGACCGAGCTTCGCCATCACCAGAGGTGATGCCACACGAGACGCGGAGCGTCTCCAACCGTCATCCTCTCGCGCTTCACTGCGTTCCGCGCTCGTATTGGAGCACTCGAGCGCGGCTCTTGCCGCGCCCTCGCTCTGGCCAGCCTCGTCGCGAGTGAATCGCGACGGGCCGAGGTGCGTCGTGTTTGAGCGCTCGCGACTCGCTTCGCTTTCGCTCGCTCTGGCCGGCTCCCTTCGGAGTGAATCCTCAGGGGCCGAGATGGCGTCGTGTTTGGAGCAGCGACCGCGGGCTTTTCATGAAGCGAAAGTTGGTGGGATTCGCTACCTCGCGCAAGCGAGGTCCAAGCCCGGAGACGTGGCGAAGCCACGGATCCGCGGCGCGCGCGCACGCGCGCGACGCAACACTCTCCGCAAGTGAAAAGGCCCGCGCTCGCCGAAGGCGACCGCGGGCTTTTCATGAAGCGGAGAGGGTGGGATTCGAACCCACGAGTAGGATGAACCCACTACTAGTTTTCGAGACTAGCTCCTTCAACCGCTCGGACACCTCTCCGGATGGCACGGCCCTTACGGGCTGAGCGGGGTCGGAAGTATCGGCAAACCCGACCGGTTTGTCCAGTCCTTTCGCGCATGTTCGCACGAGGAGCTTCCGCACGAATCTCCCCTTCGACATCGAGTTATTGCGGCGATCTAGGCTCAGGCGCGGCGTGTTCCGCGTCCGACGCCGCCTTGCCGCCCCCCGTCGTCAACAGCACAACACCACCAATGATCAGGAGAACAGCAAACGCCTTTCGGGCATTCATCGCTTCGCCGAGGATGAGCCACCCAAGCAACACGCCGACCGAAGGCGCAATCGCGAAGGCAATGGGCTTCACAATCGACACCTCACCGAGCGAGAGCGCTGCGTAAAAGAGCACCATCGCGAGCGCCCCAGCGACCAGCCCAGATCCCAGGACAACCTTCGTCCAATTCGCCGCATCCATCTGCCCAAGCGACGGCTCCTGCCGAAGCCCCGCGACGCCGCGCGTCATGGCGAGATACGCGAGAAGCAACAGTGGTATCGCGACGAGCGAGCGAATCGTGATTGCGGAAATCGGGCCAAGCTTTCCCGAGTGCAGCGCACTTCGCGTGCAAACTTCTCCGATTCCCCAACAGAGTCCTGCACCGATGGCGAGAAGGGTCGCTTTCATACCTCACATTGTGACAGATGGCTCAATGCGTGTCAGCCGCACGCGCCCCATGCCTCGAGAACGAGCGAGAGGTCAGCGGCCGAAGTCGTGCCGTCGCCGTCGATGTCGGCCGCCGTCGTACCCCAATTCAAGAGCACCAGCGAGAGATCCGCTGCACTCACCGCACCATCGCCGTCGAGATCCGAAGGACACGCAGAAATCGGTTGGAACGCCACCGACAGTTCGCCTTCAACACGGTCGAGCGATGCGACACGCACAAGGACCGACTCACCCTTCGCGACGTCCACATCGACGCCTGCACCATCGACACACGCATCGGAACCGCTGCAAAGGAGTTCGTCACCGCACGAGCCCGTGCCCGCTTCGAGTTGCACCGCCGCGTCGTTGCTGCACGCGGTGAATGTCGCGATGCCGTTCGCCTCAAATGGCCCAACGCGGAACCACACATCGGCAAGTCCCGCGCCACACACAGACGCGCTCGGTGTCGCGCCGAGGAGGTCGAAACCAATCGAGGCGCCCTTCGAGGGCACCTCGACCGACATGGCGTTGTCACACGAATCGTTGATTGGAGCCGCGACGCGCTTGCCGGTTTCAGTCACGCGAACAGCGCCATTCCCAATCTCAAAGTCATGGCCACCAATCTGAATGAGGTAGCGCTCACCTGCGATTGTTGGGAACTCAAGCTTGGCGTAACCGCCGCAACCGATCGCTTCATCGTTGCACGCAATCGACGCGTAGGTCGTTGCATCGCGAAGCACGAGAATCGGATCAAACTCGCTAAAGCCACCGGTGCTGTCCGCGGGGCAGGTGTTCAATCGCATGAAACCCGTGCGATCAGCGCGGAACTCGAACCAAACGTCGCGCCGAATTTCGTCGCCGAAAACGCCACCGCATGCGGCGGGAATCTCGGTGATCGAAGAGTCGGTGGCACCGACCGTTGTGAACGGAACGAGTCCTGGAAGCGCGAAGCGCGCGGATTCGGGCGTGTCATTGGAAGGCACCGGCACCGCACAGGCCGGCAGGTCGTTTGCGTTCTGACGACAAACCGCGTCCCAAACTTGCTCACAGCAGAACGGATCAAGTGCGCAGACCGCGTTGCAGCACGTGGCGTCGGCGCAGGACGGCGTCACCTGCACATCGAAGCAACTGCCAGAGGTTGGGTCGCCACATTCGGCCGCGCCGGCGAAGGCGCGAGATGTCAAACCAGAAGTTGCGGCCGTTCCAGCAACGACGAACAGCACCGACGACAGTGCGCTTCGCTTCACGCAAAACAGCGACGACACAAACGCCAAACCATGTTCATGTCTCCCCGCGAGAGAACGCACTGAGAGTTCATGTGACCGCACTGCCGAATTGTGTTTCCCTTTTCCATGCTGCATGACGCCTCCTCCGAAGCCCTCGAGGTCACGAAACATACGACAATTCGACAACAAGTCCATGCTGATGTTGGACATTAGAAACGAACAGGGTCCGACAAGCCCGAGAACGCGGACATCACATCACGCCGTCTCTCGACGCTCGCTCATCCGCCCCACCCGGCGAGGACAAGCGAGAGATCGGCTGCGTCAACCGTCCCGTCATCGTTGATGTCGGCCGCGCCACCCGCAGCGCCCCACGCTCCGAGAACGAGAGAGAGATCCGCTGCATTCACGACGCCGTCGCCGTTGACGTCAGCCGGATTACTCGGCTCGCAATCGTCCGCGAGTCCATTTCCGTTGGCGTCGACGCAGTCGGTTCCCGGGCCTTTCCAGGTAGCTCCCGCGGAGTTCGCCTGCGCCTGCGTGAGCTGCAAGCAGAAACCGTTCGGGAAGCACGCTGCACCCGTCGGCTGCGGACATGTGGAGGCGTTGCAAACGGTGTTATTGCCCTTGAAGACGCCGTTCTGTGCCGCGCATTCCTCAGGGCTCACCGGACCGATGCACGTTCCGTCGGGCAAGCAGCATGCGCCCGTTGGGAAGCAGACATAACCCGTGCATGTTTGACCGAGTGGACCGGCGACGCCGCCAGCCGCAACGCACGATGCAGGCGGCAGCGTGATGCAGCCACCAGTCGATGCGAAGCAACACGGGCAAAGATCTTGCGCACAAGCATCGCCGGTGCACTGCGTGCCTTCGCCGTTGAACGTTCCGCCGGCAACACCACAGTCGGCCGCGCTCAAGAGTTGGCATGTTCCGTTCGGCAAGCAGCAGGCGCCAGGAAGAGCGCAATTCACAGGAGTCCACGTGACGCGCATGACCCAGTCACCCGTTGGACGACAGAACGTTGGAAGTTGCGAGAATGACTTCCATCCTGCGGGGCAACCGAGCGCGCCGCAGTCCAAGAGATAAAGCCAGTTTGTGGTGGAAGCTTGCAGACCGCCGACATCGGTCGTGGGAAACGCGTTCGAACCCGATGGCGGCGCGACCAAGCAAGGATTCTGCGTCTGATTGTTGTGATCATCGATGCGGAAGCCAATGCTGAAGGTTCGGCTGCCGTTGTCTTGCACGATGATTTGCTCAGGGTCGCCTGGATCGATGCCGAACTGAATGTTGGTTCCATTCGTTCCGGGCGGAATCACGAGGTGCGGGAGGATCTTCCCATCGGAGGAGTACGTCGCGATGATGTTTCCCGTCGCAGGTGTTCCTTCCCACACAATGACTGACCACTTGGTCGTCGTCGTCACGGTCGTTGCGCTCGTCGCGAAGATCATTTCGCAAAGGTCGATGCGAAGTGGGAAGTCAGAAGCGGCGACGGTGTACGAACACGCCGCGATTTCACCCTCCGCGAATCCGCCTTGCGCGACATACTGCCCACCCTCAAAGCTCGCGTTGGTGTAGGTCGAAATCACGGGCGCACACGCGCCGGCGACTCCGCCGTCGGCAGCGTTCTCGCTCCTGATGAGGAGATTCGGAATGTCGCGCATACCGACGAGTTCTTCTTCCGCACGGCGTCCACCACGCGGAGCCTCCGCCAACGCCGCAACTCCAATACTTCCAGCAAGACACGTGACGATCATTGGGATGTGGCACATGCGAAGACTCCTTGGGGGCAATTGCGTCGGGCGAGATACTTCAGAAAGACTTCAGTAGGACATCAGTAGGACATCGAGGTGAGCGCCGCGCCGCGGCCTTGCGAGGCGGAGAAACACGCATTCGGACCGAGCCAACGTAACACCGCATCCGCGGAGGCAAAGTGCCGCGGGACCGATTCAGCCGTTTTGACACTCGGATAAGGCAAACGCGGGAGTTGGGTCGACCGACCCATGATTGGACCGACCATGATTGGGCCGACCCATGCTTGGGCCGACCCATGCTTGGGTCGACCTGGGCTTAGAGCGACTCAGCCCGCTGAAGGCCGTTCGCGCAGGATTGCCGCGAGTAGGTCGATCAACGCGTCAGGCTCTGGAAGCCTTCCCGGCCCCACGGCGCGGCAGGCCTGCCAACCAGACGCCGGATCGATGACATGGAACCCATCTGCTTTCAATGTCTCGATGTTGCGCATCGTGGCCGGTTGTCGCCACATGACTTCGTTCATACTTGGGGCGAGCAGCACAGGCGTCTTCGCGCGGTCGATCGACGCAGCGAGCAGTGAGACCATGCAGCCTGCGCTCCCTTGCGCGAGTTTCGCAAGCATGTTCATCGTGCAGGGCGCGATGAGTGCCGCGTCGAGCCCCGAAGCAGCACGAATGTGTTGCGGATCTTTCGGTTCCGATGACTCCCATGGACTTGTGAGCACGGGTCGACCAGACAAAGACTGGAATACGAGCGGCGTCACGAACCGCTGTGCGTCCGCCGTCATGGAGACAGTCACCTCAGCGCCCGCTTGGGCAAGCGTGCTGACGACGGAGCAGACTTTGTACGACGCGATTCCCGCGCAGACACCAACCGCGATCCGGCGGCCTTTGAATGGCAGCAGGTTGTCGGGATGGCCGTGGTACATGGCGAATTCGAACCGGTAATGAACTCGACGATGAACTCGACGATGACTCGACGATGACTCGACGCGGCAGTGAGCACTTGCCAACCTGCGGGCGTCGTCAAGATCGGATGTGCGCGTTCGCAGGCAGCAGCAATGCGCGCGTTAGCGCTTGCGTGAAGGCGTGCCCTTCATCTTCTCGATGTGCTCAGGATCGATCTCGAGCGTGATCTTGTCTTGCATGATCTCGTCGATGACGACTTCGAGGTCGGATCGGCCGTTTCGATCGACGAGCGGGCGCGCGCCGTCGATGATTTCACCGAGACGGCGTTGGATGAGGGCGGTCAACTTGAACCGGCCGCCGAGCTTTTCGACGATATGGTCGCTCTTCAGTGCTTCGATCATGATTAGGTCTCCCCGAGCGGGGCTGTCCCTCGGGCGAAGGGATTAGTATAGCGCCCCTGCCGACTCTCGCAGCCTCTCGCCCGTCTTCCTTTTGAAAGCCGTTCTCGAACCCGTGGCGCACAACAATCCCAACCGTTCAACGAAAGCGAAACGCCGAGCCCACACGCACAAGCCCGCGCGTCCGACCGAGGGTCCTGCGCGCACACGCGCCGCACGCATCATTTCCCGCATTCTGAGCCGAATCGGGCTCCAGCGGGAGCGACGCCTGTTGCTCTTCGCGGCGCTCACTGGCTGTGCGCTTGCGGTCATCGCACTCGCATTTATCCGCCCCATCCAGTGGGCCGAACACGTTTCAACTTCGTGGCTCGCGGAGCACCCAGCCCAAATCCCGCTCGCGGTTGCGATCGTGCCAGTCATCGGCGCCCTGCTCTGCGGTGCCGTGAAGAGCCTCCTGCCCGTGAAGATGCAAGGCCATGGAGTGTCGAGCGTCCTCTACGCGATTCACCGAAAGCGCGCGCAACTCCCGGCGACCCTCGCGGCGCGAACCTGGCTTGGTGCAACCGCCACCATCGCATCGGGCGGCTCCGCGGGACCTGAAGGACCAATCGTCACCATCGGTGCCACGCTTGGCTCAGTCATCGCGCGATTCCTTCGGACCAACCCGCAGAACTCAACCACGCTTGTTGGGTGCGGCGCCGCGGCCGGCATCGCCGCGGTGTTCAACGCCCCGCTCACCGGAATCTTCTTCGTTCTCGAAGTGCTGCTGCGCGATTTCTCGCTGCGCACGTTTACGCCCATCGTGATTGCTGCGGTCTTCGCCGCGGCCACCGTGCAGACGTTGATTGGCACGCAAGAACCTCTCTTCGGTATCGGCGCTGAGATTTTCCGCGGCACTGGTGACGGACTTTCGATCGGAACAACACCTGCGTTCGCGATGCTCGGCCTCGCATGCGGCCTCGCCAGCGTTTTCTTCATTCGCACGTTGCAAGCTTCCGAAGCGGCCTTCGCAAAGTTCCCCGTACCGAAGTGGATGCTTCCCGCGTGTGGTGCTGCGATTCTCGCGGTGCTTGGCGTCTGTCACATGGCATTCGCGGCGAAGTGGCTTGATTTCGGCCAAGGCACGGTTCCCGCTTTCTACGGCAATGGCTATCCGCTTGCGAAAGCGGTGCTCGAACCCTCGTTCTATACGAAGGACGCAACAGTCGTTATCGCAGCGCTGCTTTTCGGCCTCGCTGTCGTCAAGTGCGTGGCCACAAGCCTTACGCTCGGTTCAGGCGGAATCGGTGGCCTCTTCGCACCAAGCCTAGTTGTCGGCGCACTCGTTGGCGGCGCCTTTGGAAGCCTCGGTGAGTTCATTCCGTTTGTGCGCGACGTTGGCCCAGCTCCACTCGCACTCGCGGGGATGGCGGGCGTCGTCGCAGGAAGTACGCACGCGCCGCTCACGGGCGCACTGCTCGTTTACGAACTTTCGCGTGAATCCTCGGTGCTGTTACCCGTCGTCTTGGTTGCGGCCGTCTCAACGATCGTCGCGCGACTCTTCGAGCGACACAGTTTGTACACCGCCGAACTCGCAGCGCTTGGGCTTCGGCTTGGCTCGGCAAGTGACATGTCGGTCTTGCGTCGACTTCGTGTGAGTGACGTGACGCTCAAGCCGCTCGTCGTGGTGCGTGGTTCTGCGTGGGCAACGTCACTCGTCGAACTTGCCCGCGGCGGCGAAGATTTCGTCGTGCTTGATGACGATGGAAATGTCGAAGGCATCGTCGGCGCACGCGATCTCCGCATCGCTCTTGTCAATCGCGAAGCACTTCCACTCCTTCAAGTGCGTGATATTGCCCGAACTGGTATTCGCGCGATTGATCGCGACATGCCGCTCGATCACGCGCTCGATCGACTTGAACGAGGCCCGCTCCCCGTGCGTGGCGCGAACGGAGAGATGCTCGGCGTTCTGACGCGTTCACGAATCATGCGTACGTGGCGTCGACGCATGGAGCATGAGCGGTGAGTGAGCGCTTCACCTTTCGCCGCGAACACCGGCTCGCAGGCCGTGGTGCGTTGCGACGGGTGATGGATGCACGTGCCCGCGCAGAAGTCGGGCCGCTC
>JBJOHQ010000436.1:0-6638 GCA_046047595.1 Planctomycetota bacterium
CAGGCTGCAAGAGGTGCCGTTGCGCGCGCCACGCCTCGCCATCGAGCGCGACGAGGCCCATACCGAGGATGGCACCCATGTCGCGGTGCTCCCAACCGCGTGCGAAGTGCCGAGCCTTCGACACAAGGATCTCGCGGATCGCTTCGGGATCGGAGACGGTGACGAATCGCCGCAGGAGAATCCGGCCGCGCGCGATGCCACCATTCTCGAGCGCAGCGTTCGCGATGAACTCGGGCGAGTGGTCGTGGAACTCGGGTCCGGGGCCGAAAAGCCCTCCGCCCTTGATCGAAGGCGCGGGGCGCGCGGCGTCGTAACTCTGCTTGGCGTCGAGAAGGTCTTGTGCGGGGTCGTTCGTCATGGGTGGCTTGGCGCACGCATCGGCGACGCCTCGCGTGTTGTAGCGGAGCGCTGCGCTTGGCGGAGGATGCACTACGCGACATGGATGCACTACGCCACATGGATGCACTACGCGACACAGTTGCTCTACGCCACATGGATGCACTCAGCGATCGCGGCCGCGGCGTGCCGTTTGCGACGATCGCTCGCTCTTCTCACGCGCGTCAGGCGAACGGACGCGCGCAGCCCTTGCGACGAGGTTCCCGACGCTGCTTTGTGCAGGCGTCGTGCTCACGAGCGGAACATGGCCCAAACTTCAAGAACGAGTTCGCCAGAGATCACGACGAGCAAAATTCGGAAAGCCCAAACGCCAACATTCGGGTGGAGGGTGAGGCGGGCGCCGACGATCGATCCGGCGATTGAACCGATCGAAAGTGGGACAGCCCAACTCCAAACGATGTCTTGGCGCCACGCAAGCAACACGACCGCTGGAAGCAGTGAAAGACCGAGACTCAGCGACTTGAGGGCATTGGCCTCGGAGATGCGGCGGTTCAAAATGACAACGAGCAGGGCGAGAAGTAGGCCTCCCGCGCCGACGACAACAAGTCCGCCCCAAAAGCCGAGGGCCACGCTGAATGGCCACATCCAAGGGTTGGATGCGAGATCTGCACCGGATGAAACCGATGTCGAAGACCACCTCTCGGGTTTGGCCAGCGCCAGTGCGAGCGTCAAGACGAGCGATGTGACAACGACGTACTGGGTCACGTCATCGTCGACGATGGAAGCCGTGTACGTGCCCGCCAAAGAGCCGATCGTCATGGGTATGGCGAGACGGAACCCATCTCTCCATGGCATGACGCGAAGTCGATGAAACTTCCAAGCGCCCGAGGCAAAACCAACGAGAGCGGGGACGTGGTTGGTCGTGTTGGCGAGCACTGGCGGCAGGCCGAGCGCAACGAGCAGCGGGATGACCAGCGCCGAACCTCCGGCAGCGACCATGTTCAGAATGCCGGTGAAAAATCCGGTGAGAACCAAAAGCCCCACGATGGCGAGTCCATCGAAATCATGCATCGGGAGTGGCCAGTGTTGATCGATGGCTGAGGAGGGGAGATTCACAAGACGGTCGCAAGTGCTTTCTTTCTAGTCCAACGAACCCGCCGAGCGGATCAATGCGTCTTTCGATCAAAGTAAAGGTCTGCGCCTTCGGTTATCCCGCTCCACCAAGACTCAAAATCCTGTTCGTGCCAACGGTCAAAGTCGTGATCCTCATGCTGAAGCGAGTGACCAAGCATTGTGGCGACCTGCAATTGCTTGACCGTTTTCTCTCGCCGATCGTTTGCCCATGATGCTAAACGTGACTCTACACAGGACGCCAAACACGACTCAGAACGCGGCGTGACACATGACTCCGGAGTTGCATCGCTTCCTTCGGCCGCGAGTGCCTCCGCGAGCGACAGCGCGTCTTGGATGGCGAACGAAGAACCTGCGCCGATGTGCGGCACAGCGACATGAGCGGCATCTCCGACGAGCGCAAGAGCACCGCGGACCCATTGCGCGGGGACGCCCCCGTTGATGGCCTGCATGCTGAGATTGTCGGTGTGCGCAGCGAGAAGTGAAAACGGAGCAGGGAAAAGTCTCGTCATCTCGTCGGCGAGTTGCTTGCACCGCGAGAGTGGAACTCTGCCAGGCGGCAACGACCAATGGTGAGGCTTGCCCGACTCGTCAGACATGAATGCTCCGAGCGCGGTTGGTTCGACGTTTCGATACCACATCCAGTTCAGAGACTTCCCCTTCGCGCTCGGAATCCAGTACGCGACGATATGCGAACGATTTCCATAGCAGTTGACCATCGCGGACTGGTTCGCCCATGCACGCAATGGATCAAGTGCAGCGCTCAAGGACTCTTCTTCGATCTGTCCGCGCAGGGCTACGTAGCCGAGATACTGCGGACGAAACTCAGGATCCACGACGCCACGCACGACGGAACCCACTCCATCTGCACCTACAACGAAATCGAACTTTGCCGGCGGCCGCGCGTCTCCCTCAAACCGGATCAACACGCCGTCATGCAGTGGACTACAACTCTGAACTGCCAACCCTCTTTGAACGAGCGTGTCGGGTACGCAGTTGTAGAGTGAGCGGTAAACCTCAGACCAAGCGGTCGAACACTTGCGCAACTTCTTCGTCCAAAGGACTTTTCCAGACGCGCCAACCACGATGCGCGCGTGAATCGGCTGGTGTCGGATCGGACCGAGCAGCGCTAAGAGATCAGGGTCGAGGGCAATTCCGCCGCCACGCTCTTCGAGTCGCGATTTGGATCGTTCCATCAACGTCACCATCGCGCCTCGCTCGAGTAAAAACCGAGCTGTTGCGAGACCAGCAACGCTGGCGCCGACAATGCCCACGTTCAGCCCCTTGAGCGATCCTGATGGCTTCATAAGTGGCGTTTCCTCAGATTAGTCAGCCAATCCAAGAGCACGCCGTGGGGTCGAAGTGCACATCGATACGAGATCGTTCTCACTGCATCGCGCGGGTTTCAACGCGCGGATGGCTGATGCAAAGCGCACGGTGCAGTCGGGGAATGGATCGCTGTGGATTTGGCCGAAGTCGGTCGAGAGAATCACTTGGTCCGGTCCCGTTGCATCAATCGACGCAACGAATCTCTCGAGCGGCACCTGCTCGATGGTGTGGATCGCGAAGCAATGCTCAATGAACACACGATCGCTGCGGGTGAGTTCACAAAGTTGCTTGTCCGAAAGTTCCACCGAGGGATAGTGCGGGTGGGTAAGAATGACGGTTCGCACACCTATCTCAAGCGCCATGGGAACGAGTCTCATGATCTCGCTCGCGCTGAGGTGACCGGTCGCCAAGCAGGCGCCTGATCGAGCGATCTCTTCAAGTACGGGCACAACGGCAGGCACTGGTTTTCCGTCCGCCTCAAATACTCGGACTGGTGTCTCTGGCGGGCCGCTCGGTGGCGGGGTGCAAGCCGCACAACCTCCCCAATGTGGATCAAAGGATCTTCCGAGCGTTGCAAGATGTGACTCGGCATGCACCGTCGGCATCCAGACTACAAACGTTGGGTCATGTCCCGCATCGGTGTGTACATCCGCCTTGTTTCCACTGCGCGCTGAGACAACCGCGTCCGGGTTCATTCCCCCAACAAAACGGTTGAGCACCGTACCTCCCAAGAGGCGCACTCCGGCGTGCCGGCGCGCAAATGAGGCGAGGGGAGTGGTGGGATACGTGTGGTTCTTGAGAACGAGCGTGGCATTCCAAGGCCGAACAGCTTCCGCAAGTTCGGCGATGTCATAGCGTCGGCGGATCAACTCCGGTCCAACGTGAAAGTGTGTGTCAACAATGCCCGCTTCTCGAAGTCGATCCGCCAAATCGATGGTGTGGTGCGCATCGTTCATGGTTGTTGCGCCATCTTTCTCGCGAACTCGCGATGCCAAATCTCTAGATGAAGCAGTGACCAAAGCCGTGGTGCGCAAGGCGTGGCTGACGCAGGTTCTGCGAGACCTGCGAGGAGTGGGGCAGGGTCTACAAACTGTCGGACGAATGCCGAAGGACCAAGCGTATCGTGTGCAAAATCTCGCAATGGGCCGGAGAGCCACGTCTCGATCGGAACAGTGAAGGGTTGCTTTTTCCGCTGAAGCAGCCAAGCGGGAAGCACGGTTTTGAATGCGTCGATCAAAAGGCCTTTGGGTCGCGCACCAAGCCGTTTTTGGCTCGCGGTGAGCGACTCTGCGTAGCACGTCACGTTCAAGTCGAGAAATGGAGCGCGCGCTTCCAACCCGGCTGACATCGTGAGTTTGTCGATGCGCGCGAGATGGTAATTCCGTAAGCGGTTGGCTGTCTCCAAGCGGAGGATTCTGTCGAGAGGATCCGGCGTGTCATCGGGCAAAAGCGTGATGCCGCTGAGATAGCTCGTTGGAAAGTGCTGCAAACCGAGTTCGCTCGGTTGGAACACCATTGTGCGCTCGAGATACGCCTCAAGCGATTGGGGAGGATTGTCGAAGCGGGCATAGCCGCCCCAAAATTCATCAGACCCATCGCCCGTGAGCACGACCTTCGTTTCTCGAGCGGCGACGCGCGCAAGAGCCAGTGTCGGCACAACAACGGGGTCGTGATTGGGGTCCTCAAGAGCAAGAGCCGTGTCGCGCAAGAGCGCGGGGACGCTGTCGGCGTCGATGATCAGCGATTGCTGCTCTAAGCCCAATTCGTCTGCCAAGCGAACTGCCAGCGAATGCTCATCCTGCCAACCTCCGACGTCATAGCCGACGGTCAACACGTGCGGCTTCAACCTCGTCTCGTCGGCCGCGGCAAGTGCAGCGACGATGCTCGAGTCGAGTCCGCCGGAAAGAAAAATCGATGATCTGAACCGATCTGGCAGGCGCATGTGAACCGCGGCGTTGATCAGTTCCCGCGTCTTTTCTGGTTCTCCCACAAGGGTTTGGTCAGGCGGTTGAGGATGAAACCATCGACCCTCGCTTGTTGCACCTTCAGCGGAGATCCGCATCCAAGACCCTGCGGGGATCTGATCGATGCCAACGAACGCTGATCCATGACCGCCAACACTCTTGAAGATCAAGCACTCGTGCATCGCCTCCGTGCGCAGTCGCAATGGGCCCGCGACGGCGTGGAGCGCGGCAATCGTGGATGCGAATGCCCAGCCGTTTGGCAAGCGACAGCGGTAGAGAGGCTTCTTGCCCCGCGCGTCGCGAGCCAACAGGAGTGATCCTGATTCGGGCTGATAGAGCCCGAGCGCGAACATCGCGCTGAAGCTGCGCAGCCCTTCGAGACCGCGCTTCTCGATGAGCTTCAGTAGGGCGGCGCCATCACAGTCGTGACGGTCGAAACTTGCGCCCATCGACGCCATGACTTTTTCCGGTTCATACAGTTCACCGTTAAAAACCAGTCGGTTGCCTTCTGATCCGGTGATCGGTTGGCGACCTCGCGACTCCGAGCCGACGATCGCCAAGCGAACCATCCCAAGCCCTACGCGTCCGTCGGTCCAAACATACTTCCCGTCCGGTCCGCGTGCCGCTTGCGCATCGCACATGGATGAAAGCAGAGCCTCGACATGGTCGCGGCGGCGTGTTTCGTCGAAAATCAAACAGGCGATACCGCACATAGCTCTATCTCTTCCTCCGCGCGCTGCCTAACGCCGCGACGCCCCACCCCAACAAACGAACGGGAGTCGTGAACTCCGTCCAAGCAATCTCCCTTTCACCTGCACTCTGTGACAACCCCAAACGGACCTCAAATGCACCGGACGAATGGTGGACGGTCCAACGCGGCGTCTTCGACTTTGGTTGCGAGCCGCGAACTTCAAGAAAGCTCGCCAGTGCCATCGCAGCTGAGCCGGGCATCGAGCGGTGCAGTTCTCCGTGGTAGAAGCTCGCCGTTTCGACGGCGCGTTCACGCACGTCTGGGGTGTGAAAGGGAATGACCTTGGGTTCGTAATCTTCGGGTGCAGTCCAACCTGCATTGCACGCGGCAGCCAAGCCCTCCTTGGCGATGATCTCAGCCATCTCCCTGTCGACTTCGCTCGGATGAATCTCGGAGAAGAGGAATAGGTTGCCGAGAAACACAGGGTTGATCTGGATCGATCTTCCACGCGAGGACACTCGGAAGCTACTCCCGAGTCCAGAGAGTGCCTCGCGAGAGGCCTTGTCTGCCAAGAAACGGATGTGCCATGCCGACGCGACGCCTTCTCGCGAACTCGGACGCAACTCAACCTTCTGTGCTGTGGAGAGGTTCGTTGCGCGCAACAGGTTGTGACGGTTGTCGGGATGGGTGCTGAACTGGGCCATCATCGCAGAGGCCGACGCGGAGTTGGAGCACTCCATCGGAAGGATCGCCCCGCTTTGTGCCACGACCTGCAAGAACTTGTATCGGAAGACACCTTCCTCATTCACCGGCCACACAATCGCCACTTTGTTGTCCTGCGAAGTCCTGCCGCCATAGCCCCCGCAGTTGTCCGCTCCGAGCATGACACGCCGGATCTGTTCGAGCCCAACTTTGCCACTCTTGATCTCGGTTCCATCAAGGAGCAGCACTCTGCTGGTTCCTGAGCGGACCAACATGCAACGCACCGAGTTTTCATGGGCCAAAACATCGCTGAAATGCGGAAGATTGTGAAGCATTGAATGCAACGCGATTGACACGCCTCTTTGAACGAGCGCTTCGAACTTCGAAGTCGGCAAGAAGACTAACCACATTCAATTCATGCGCGACGAGGCTTTGGACTTTCGACATGAGAATTTTGGCAGCCTTCGATGGGTATCGGCCGCGTG
>JBJOHQ010000437.1:0-2624 GCA_046047595.1 Planctomycetota bacterium
CAGAGAACTTCGATTGGCTTGATCGCTGGATCAAGGATCTCGATCAACCCTTTACCTCAGGTCTTCCAGTCAACGTGCCGCTCAAGCATGCGAGCGCGGTTGAACTCAGCGAGATTCTCAACACGCTGCTTGCACAAAGCGGCTCGGAAGGCGGCGGCCTTCGACTGCCTGATGAAGGCATTCAAGGTCTCGCCGACAGTTTCAACACGGGCGTTGGTGCTGCCAACGATTCGTCGACGTTCAACCAAGGTCAGTCGCAGCAGCAGAACCAACTCACGTTCCCGTGGCAAGGCGCACGCGCGGGTCAGGGCGCGGGTGGTACGCCGCAAGAAGTCAGCGCACTCATCGGCCGAAGCCGCATCGTGCCGAACCCAACGCAGAACTCGGTGCTCGTGATGGCGCCTGCGGAAGTTGAGAAGAAGGTCATCGAGATCATTCATCAACTCGATAAGCCTGGCCGCCAAGTCATGATCACGGCCGTGCTCGCCGAAGTGAAGGTCGGAGACGGCTTCTCGTGGGGCGCGCGCGTTGGTACGAACCTCTCGGCGCCGCTCAATGGTGGCGACAACGCGGTGGCGGGTTCGGTCTCGCTCAACCTCGAGAAGGGCAACGGCTCGACGCCACCTGGAGCGAATTTCGCGTCGCCATGGTTTGACTCGAGCGAACTCACCGTTTCGACTGGCGAGAACATGGAGTTCTTCCTCCAAGCACTCTCGACCGACAACAGCGTGCGCATCTTGCAACAGCCACGCGTCTTCACGTCCGACAACAAGGAAGCGAAGTTTGTCGCAGGTCAAGACGTTTCGCTCCTCACGGGCGAGACCTCGGGCTTCGGCACAACTGGTACGACTTCGAGCTTCGAACAGCAGTTCGTCGGTGTCGGTATCAACGTTCGCCCGCGCATCACGCAAGACAACAACGTCGCGATGGAAGTCGAGGTTCTGCTCTCGAATCTCTCCGCGTCGACCGCGTCGTTCAACTCGAACCCCGTCATCGATCGACGTCAAACGAACACCAACGTCACCGTCAAGGACGGTCAGACGATCGTGATCTCGGGTATCCGTCGCGAACAAGAAACGCAGATCGACAACAAGATCCCGTTCCTCGGCGACATCCCTGTCCTCGGCGCAGCGTTCACTTCGACGCAGCGTCAGAAGGAAGTCGTCGAACTCGTGGTCTTCCTCGTTCCAACCGTCGTCGAGAACCCAGACGCGAACGATTCGAACTTCAATGCTGAGGAACGCATGCGCCTGCGCCTGCTCTCCGAGCCACTCGAACAGAGCGCGAATGGTCTCCTCAAGGAGAGCAAGTTCTTCGAAGACTTGAAGTCGCCGCCGCCAGTCGAGCCTGCGCTCGAGCCGATCAATGAAACGATCGGTATCGACAAGGAGCAGAAGGGAACGCCGTGATCCGCGTTCGGATGGCATTCCGTCACTCGCAAACCAACTCGCACCCGTCACGCATCCGCGTGGCGGGTGCGGTTCTTCTCGCGTGTGTTGGTTTCGGTTTGCTTTCTGCGTGCGTGACGCAGACGAAGTCGCCGCCGCTCGCGCCGGTGAAATCGTCGGGGAAGAAAGCCGTTGGAGTTGGCGCAGCCACGCCTGCGAAACCCGCCCCTGGAAGCATGACGTCGGTGCCTGGACGCATCGTTGGAAGCGCGGTTGCGGTTGATTTGCGACCACTCGGAAACGTGCAGACCGACGGATACACGCTGCCGCTCTTGTCACCCGATGGACGAGTCCTCGCCGTCCAAACGGGAACGGTGCCAGACCTCGCAACGCTGTTGGCGCGCCCTGGTCAATCGGTTCCGCAAGCCTCGCGGATCGCGGTCTATCGCGTCGATCCGCGTGGACTTGTTCGACTTGGTGAGACTGCGCCAGGGCTTGTCCTCGGTCGTGCAGCCGATGCACGTGGGTTTCTCGTCGAGAGCCCACGTCCCGACGGTGCGCGCTGGATCGGGCGTATCGCGTGGGGAAGCGACGAACCCGAGTGGTTGGTGCAGGATGGCCGGGTGAATGCGTTTGCGACGCTCGGGCCAAGCGGCGAACTCGCGTACGCATCGCGCGAGAAATCCGATCGCACGTTCGATCTTGTCGTTCGTCGCGATGGTCAAACCGCGAAGTTGTACTCGGAAGGTACGCGCAGTTATGTCTTCCCCTGCTTCACGGCGGACGGCGTGAAGATCCACGCAATATCGCTGCGTGATGGCATTCTTGAGTTGCTTGAAGCAGATCCAACAAGCGATGAGTCGCTGCGTCAGTCGGCGACGCGCGCGCTCATCAGCGAGCGCGCGGACGACTCGACCGCGCTGCAAATGACGACGCCGCAAGGAACGCGTGACGGCACCGATGGCCCCGATTGGATCGTGTTCCATCCAGCGCTTGGTTCGCTCATCCGTTGGAATGCGGTGGACGGCGTGCGTCCTTTTGCGGGGAGCCCGATTGCCGCGGGCCGCATCGATGCGCGGCGAACTGCGTTTCTCGTTGGCAATCGTGTACGCATTCGGTCGCTCGATGACCCTTCAGGCGAGGCCGAAGGCCGCATGCGCATGGACAGCGGAGTTGCCGAACCGGGTCTCGGCACCGTGCTCTTTGATTCGATCGCCGTGCCTCGTGCGATTGCTC
>JBJOHQ010000438.1:0-3641 GCA_046047595.1 Planctomycetota bacterium
GCGGGCGCCTTCGCCGAGAAGCGCAAAGCGCGTACATGCAAGTGCAAGATGCGCGGTGCGACGGCGAATCGTCGTGCGGTCGCCTGGGAAATGGAAGCGTCGACTGAAGATCTCGCTTTGCGCGTTCGGTGCTTTGCTCGTGGTGCTCGTAATGCTCGTCGCAGCGCGCAGCGCGACGGCAACGTAGACCGTACCGACGGGTTTCGCCTCGCTGCCGCCGCTTGGTCCGGCGATGCCTGTGGTGGCAATCGCGATATCGGTGCCGAAGCGTGCGAGTGCGCCGCGCGCCATCTCGATTGCGGTTTCGTGACTCACCGCTCCGTGCGTTGCGATCGTTGCGGGCGCGACGCCGAGGTCGCTCGCCTTCCGCTCGTTTGCGTAGGTGATCGCGCCGCCCATGAACCACGCGCTTGAGCCCGCGACTTCGGTGAGAAACGCACCAACGAGGCCACCCGTGCAACTTTCCGCCGTTGAAATCGTGAGCCCACGTTCGACCAGCATGCGTCCGACGACTGCGGCAAGCGGTTCGCCATCGCGTCCGTAGACGATGTTGCCCGCGCGCTTGAGACATTCGTCGACGGTCGCCTCAAGTGCCGCACGCGCGGCGTCGCGCGCGCCCGTTGCACGCACGCGAATCGAAACGATGCCGTCGCTCGCGGTCGTTCCGACGGAAGGCTCGCGACCGCGCTCCATCAAGTCGCCGAGGCGTTCAGCGAGCGTACTTTCGCCGAGTCCGATCGAGTGCAGCGCAGCGGTCGCCACGATGTTCGTGTCATCGCGCAACACAGGCGCCACGAACGCGTCGAACATCGGCTTCATTTCATTCGGCGGGCCGGGCAAGCAGAAGATGTGGCAGTTCGCGCCATCGCGGTCAAAATCTGCCGCGATCCCCGGCGCGGTTCCGTGTGGATTCGGAATGAGTCGCGCGCGCGCAGGCCGCAATGCTTGACGCAAGTTCGACAGCGGCATCGGACGCCCCCGCTTCTCGAACCAACCGCGGAGATGTTCAACGCCGCTTACGTCGGAAACAAGTTCTTCGCCCGGCGAAATCACGTCGAGCAGCGCTTCGCGCGTGAGATCGTCGAGCGTTGGGCCTAGTCCGCCCGTCACGATCACCGCTGCGTGCGTCGACGCGAGTGTGCGCAATGCATCGGCGAGTGCCGCGCGATCGTCGCCCACCGTGCGGCGTTCGCCGGGCATGCGGCCGATTGCTTGCAGCGCGCGCGCAAGCCACGACGCGTTCGTATCCTCGATCTGTCCGAGGACGAGTTCGTCGCCGACCGACAGCATGGCGACCGCGTTGCTCGCGACGACGTTGCTCGCGACGACGTTGTTCATGCGTCACCCGCGCGCGACGCGGCGATCTCCGCATATTGCGTTGCGTAAAAGCGGCCAAAGAGTCGGCGCAATTCATCCGCGCTCGACGCGCCTTCTGGCCAGAGCCCCGCGTCTTTCCATTTGCCCTTCAAGTAGCCGTCGCGCACCGCCGCACGGCCTTCGCGCGTTGCGATGTCGAACATCTTTCCTTCGGGGCCCGCGACCACCGGCATCGCGTCGAACTTCTCAAGCATCGCCTTCAACGTCGGGTCGGTGACGTCGTCGGCGGTGACGAGCGCGCGATCGCGCGGATATGCGGGGTGCGTGCGAATCGCCTTCCACGCACGATCGAGTTCGTCGCGACGATCGGCGCACATCGCGCTAAAGAGGGGCGCGATGAAGGCGCGCGCGTTCTTGTCTTGATCGGGCACGGCGCTCGCGAGCGTGAAGGGATCGACGTCGTCGATGAAGTTCGCACGCTCGCGCGCGATGAAGTCGCGGCGAATCGGCATGCGGCGGAGTTCGAAGCGCTCGGGGCCGAGGGCGCCGTCTGGCCGCTTTTCCGCGCGGAACTGCCACAACGCTTGACCTTCATCAGAGAGCGCGAAGCGAATGAAGCGCTCGGCCGTTTCGCGGTGCGGCGCGTTCGAAAGAAGCGCGATCGGATCGGGGTCGATCACGGTTTCGCCCTTCGGATCGATGTAGCCGATGCGATCATCGTCGCCTGCGTCGCGAATCGCCTGCGCTTGATAGCGCCCGTAGAAATCGATGCACGGCCCCGCGGCGCTGTCGCCTGAACTCACATCAAGCGGCACCTTCGGCGCACTCGAGGCAACGCTGCGCGCGTTCGCACTCATGCGCTGGATGATCTGCCAACCCTTCTTCCAACCAAGACGCTGGATGATCGCCTCGAGCGCGGTCGTCACCGAACCCGACTGCGCGGGATTCACGAGCGTGACTTGCCCTGCGAGCCGCGCGTCGGCGAGGTCTTCCCAACGCGTTGGTTCGGGAAGGCCGAGTTTCGCGAGGTTGTCGCGGTTGTAGACGATGCCGAAGCCGGAAAGCGCCGCGCCAAACCAGTAACCCTCGGGGTCGTAGAGCGTGTTGTCGCCGATGGTGTTCTCGCCGTACATCTCTGCAAGCCACGCCGGGTCGAACGCGACTTTCTCAAGAACGCGCCCGGTGCGCTTCTCTTCACCGCTGCCGACTGGCACGGTGATTTCGCGCTTCAGTTGTCCGTATTCGTAACTGCCGCCACCGAAGACGAGATCCGCGTTGCCGCCGATCGGTCTGTTGTCGCGAAGAGCGGCCTCCGCGTTTGCTTCGAGAATGCGGCGAATCTCGCTCGTTCCACCGGGCGTATTCCACACGACTTCCGCTGGTTCACCGTATTCGCGCGCGTGCCACGAAGCGAACGCGCGACCGAATTCGCTGCGTATCTGCTCGTTGTGCGGCGTGTAGATGATCACGCGATGCTGCGCGTCGCCGCGCGCTTCACCCGACTCGCGCAACGCAAGCGGAAGCGCGGCGAGCGCGACGAGGATCAACGGAAGGATGAGGCTCTTCGGCGACATGTGGAATCAGCCTGTAATCGCGCGGATTTCGTCGGCGAATACGCGTGCGGCGTCGCGAACAGCCTGTTGCCATGGGATTCCCGCAGCGGCCTTCGGATAAATCACCGAACGACTCGCGGTGATGAGTGCGCCGCGCGCGCGACCGTCGGCACCCTTCGAGAAGCACGCGCGCACATCGTCGGCGGTGCCGCCTTGCGCGCCGTAACCCGGCACAAGGAAGATCGTGTGCGGCATCGCCGCGCGCAGTGCCGCGATTTCATCGCGTTTCGTCGCGCCAACGACGGCACCGAGCGTCGAGTAGCCCGACGCGCCGACCGTCGGGCGGCCGAGTTCGTCGATCATGCGCGCCACGCGAAGCGCGACCGAACTTCCATCGGCCATCGGCTGCGCCTGCAGCGCATCGCCCGACGGATTACTCGTGCGGACAAGCGCGAACGCGCCGAAACCCTCGGAAAGAAACGGCAGGATGCCGTCGGAACCGAGGTACGGGCTGATCGTCGTCCAATGCGCCCCCGCCGCGCGGGCACTCGCCGCGTAGTGCTCGGCGGAAATCCCAATGTCGCCGCGCTTAAAGTCGAGGACGACCGCGAGCCCCGATGCGCGCGCCGCGGCAAGTACGCGCCACATCGCGGCGTAGCCCTCGGGGCCGTAGCGCTCGTAGCAGGCGGCTTGGATTTTGACGGCGGCGGTGTCGGCGGCGACCGATTCAATCACGCCAAGCGAGAACTGTTCGATCGCGGCGGCGCAGGC
>JBJOHQ010000439.1:0-3052 GCA_046047595.1 Planctomycetota bacterium
GCCTTTGTGCCTTTGTGCCTTTGTGCATTTGTGCGTTGGGATTGTCACCGCGGGAGTGGGGAGCAGGTCGCGAGCAGTCAGGATTTTCGTGGTCGCCGCTGCGGCGGCGACCTTTGGCGTGAGTTACGCCAGAGCGAGCAAGTTGCGAAGCAGGTTGCGAGCGCTCCAACCACGCCATCTCAGCCCCCTCGGATTCACTCCGAGGGGAGCTGGCCAAAGCGAGGGCGCGGCAAGAGCCGCGCTCGAGCGCTCACACACGGGTGCCCGATGTCTCGAGGTGTGAACGAAGTGAACACCGAGAGCCATCGGAACCGTGGACTCTCGATCTACAACGTGTGGAAATCGCCGAGACGCGACGTCATCCGTTCCGATGGCTGGCTTTCTCACTGCGTTCGTTCGCCAGACATCGGGCACCCGTGTTGGTCGCGATCGCCGCTGCGGCGGCGATCTTTGGTGCGATCCACGCCAGAGCGAGCGCGCGGCAAGAGCCGCGCGCGAGCGCTCAGACACGACATCACCTCAGCCCCCGAGGATTCACTCCGAGGGGAGCTGGCCAGAGCGAGCAAGTTGCGAAGCAGGTTGCGAGCGCTCAAACCCTCGCGCTCAAACACGACGCGATCTCGGCCCGCCGCGATTCACTCGCGGCGAGGCCGGCCAGAGCGAGCGAGAGCGGGCACTTGGTGGAGACTTTGAAGCGAAGCTTCAGCAGCCCGCCAGTCGCTCGCGCTCAAACACGATGCCCCTCAGCCCCCGAGGATTCACTCCGAGGGGAGCTGGCCAAAGCGAGCAAGTTGCGAAGCAGGTTGCGAGCGCTCAAACATTAAACAGGAAGTGCGTAATGTCGCCGTCCTGCATGACGTAGCTCTTGCCTTCGGCGCGCAGCTTTCCGGCTTCGCGAATCGCCTTTTCAGAGTGCAGCGTCTCGAGGTCGGTGAGCGTGAAGATTTCGGCGCGGATGAAGCCGCGCTCGAAGTCGGTGTGGATCACGCCCGCGGCTTGTGGCGCGGTGAAACCCTTCTGAATCGTCCACGCGCGCACTTCCTTCTCGCCCGCGGTGAAGTAACTCTGCAGGCCGA
Organism: Planctomycetota bacterium; assembly: GCA_046047595.1. Taxonomy (GTDB): domain Bacteria; phylum Planctomycetota; class Phycisphaerae; order Phycisphaerales; family SM1A02; genus QWPT01. The sequence goes on from JBJOHQ010000439.1 coordinate 1,077, forward strand.
GGAGGTTGTACGCCCCGCGAATGACCGTGTTGAGCGCAGGTTCCTTCATGCCCATCGACTCGAGCATTTCGGCGCGGTCGGCTTCGGGGAGTTCCGCGAGCTCCGACTCGATCTTCGCGCAGACAACGACGACATTTCCGCCGGTTGCCTTCGCATGCGCACGCACGCGCGCGACGAGCGGCCCTTCGCCCGAGATCTGCGCCTCATCGACGTTCGCGACATAAAGCGTCGGCTTCGCGGTGATCATGCCGAGCGTCTTCAAGACCTTCGCTTCGTCGCCTTCGAAGGCGATCGAGCGAATCGGATTGCCCGCGTTGAGGCATTCAAAGCAGCGCTCGAGGACTGCGACACGCAGAATCGCTTCTTTGTCGCCCGACTTCGCGTTGCGTCGCGATTTGTCGAGCGAACTCTCGATCACTTGGAGGTCGGCGAGCAGCAACTCGGTTTCGATCGTGCCAATGTCGCGCAGCGGATCGACCGTGCCGTCTACGTGCGTGATGTCGGGGTCTTCGAAGCAGCGCACGACGTGGAGCACGGCGTCGACCTCGCGGATATGCGAGAGGAACTTGTTGCCGAGTCCTTCGCCAGTCGACGCACCCTTCACGATGCCGGCGATATCAACGAGGCGCACGGCCGCGGGAATCACCTTTTGCGTCTTGATGAACTTCTGGATGCGCTGCAGGCGATCGTCGGGCACGTTCACCACGCCGACGTTCGGCTCGATCGTGCAGAAGGGATAGTTAGCCGCCTCGATGCCCGCCGCTGTGAGGGCGTTGAAGAGGGTGCTCTTGCCGACGTTCGGGAGTCCGACGATGCCTGCTTCCATGGTGACCTGCGCGTTTCGTGCGTGAAGCGATGGGGTGCGATTGCGTTCTCGGGTCTGCCGAGAAGGGCGCGGATGGTAGCGGAAGGAGGGCGTTCAGTTTGTTGCGCGAAGCCTTGCAAAGTGACGGGAATCGCTTTCATTCGCGGCGCAATCCGTGCATACTTGACGAACTGCGGCACGTCCGCCGCACCTGGGTGAAGAGTGACAACTCGGTCGAGTTCGACCAAGAGGAGTTTGCGATGGCACGGATCGGTAATCTGGCGGCGGCGGTGGGTCTCTTCGGCGGCGCTGCTGGGGGCGTGCTCGGTGAGCGATGCGCGGAGGCGGCGTTCACGGGGTACACCGTGGTGGCGACGCCCATCACAAACAGCGGACAGAATCTCGTTCGCTACGAAGTGTTTGCAAACTTTGACGGCGCGACCGACACCGTCCTCAACGTGTTCAACTTCCAAGCCCAGGGCGGCTGGGGTGCGCACCTCGATGCGGCTTCGGGCTTCTGGCACAAGGACAACTCCGACTACAACGGCGGCGTGCTTGGGCAGGAGTACGGCACTTGGGCTCCGCAACTCATTGGTTCGTCAACCATTAACCGTCCGTTCGACTCGTTCCTCCTCATCGGTGGTACAGCCAACGCCACGAACTGCACAAACGCGGATCCATCGTGGGGCCTCGCTGGTACTGGGGGATGGAACCAAGCGCAGATCCCAACAACCGACCTTTCTAACGCCAACGCGATCGGATGGTTTAAAAGCAGCCCATCCTGCAGTCACGGCCGTGTTGGTATTCCCCCTGACACAGCGACTACGGTCAAACTCGGCCAGTTCATCCTCTCGCAGAATGACACCGCGTTCCGCACCTACACCCTCCGCACGGCCTACAACAACGGCGCTGGTGGCGGCGTGGTGTTCGCGGATGGCTCGTTCTCCCTTGGCTTTTGCACACCTCACGTCTGGTCCCGCGACCTCGACGGCGACGGTTTCGGCTCCGCAGCCGACGGCACCTTGACGCAGTGCGGACAGCCTGCGGGGTATGTGCTGAACAACACCGACAACTGCCCTTCGATTGCAAACCCTGGGCAAGAAGATTGCGATGGCGACGGCATCGGAAACGCCTGCGACGGCGGCGGGCTCGCCGACTGTAACTCGAACGG
>JBJOHQ010000440.1:0-6423 GCA_046047595.1 Planctomycetota bacterium
AAGTCTGTTGTTGGCGGTGTTGTCGCCGGTGCTATCGCGTCGGGTGTGATCGGTGGCGTTGCGGCGCCTGTGCATGCTCAGAACGCCGTGCAGTGGCGCGTCGAGGACGGTGGGAACGGGCATTGGTATCAGTGGACCTCTTGGGGTCAGTTTGCATCGACAAGCGAAGCAATCCAGTTTGCTGAGGCGCGTGGCGCGTATCTCGCGACACTGACCACAGCGAGTGAGGAGGGCTTTGTCCAAGCAAACGCGATCGCGGGATCGTGTTTGTTCGCTGCAGGATCTGAGGCACTCATTGGCCTGCTCCAAGAGAAAGGGGCAAGTGAGCCGAGTGGCGGGTGGCGTTGGATCACAAATGAGCCTTTGATTTACTCAAACTGGCGCGCATCTGAACCGAACAATTCAGGTTCCGGCGAGCACATCGGTTTCCTAAACCGATCAGGTGGTTGGAATGATGGTGGAACAGTGCTCGGATGCGCTCACGCTGCCATCCTCGAATGGTCCGCCGACTGCAACTCCGATGGCATCGTCGACTTCGGGCAAATCCTCGCGGGTGAACTCGACGACGCGAACGCGAACAACATCCCCGATTGCTGCGAGCAAGGTGTCGCGTGCTTCTGCCCCGACATCGACGGCAACGGCACCGTCGACGCGATCGACCTCGCGATCGTGATCGGCTATTGGGGCACCAACGGCGGCAAGGAGTATCCGCAGGCGGATGTCGACGGCTCGGGCGAAATCGACGCAGCCGACCTCGCGACGCTGCTTGGCGCGTGGGGTCCGTGCGAGTGACGGACGGAGCGCAGGCTTCTTCGGACGACGGCACGCCCTCAAGCGGCGCGCGTTCAGACATCAACCGAAGCGCGCACTCGAGTACGCAGTCAAGCGCAAGTTCGCGCGTTCACTCCTCCGCCAGCGCGAACACGCAGTACTTCCCCACGACGCACGCGACAACGATCATCGATTGCCTGCGCACGACCGACGAAGCGCCACTCGCCGCGCTCGCTGGGCGCATCATCGAACGCTACGCCGAACCGCTCGAGGCCTACGCGCGCGGTTCGTCGCTGCGTGAAATCGCCGAGCCGCGCGAACTCGTGCACGGCTTCCTCCTCGCGAAGTTCGATTCGCCCGCGTCGACGCGCGCGTATCTCGCCGCGTGGAACGCCTCGGGCCTGACGCTCCGGCGGTGGATGATGAACGGCCTCCTGCTTTATGTGCGCGGTGTCGTCCGTGACATGCAACGCTCGCGTGAGAAACCGCTCGATCAAATCCAATGGGAGAAGATCGCCTCGCGTACGAGTTCCGCGGAGCCTGAGCCGAGCGTGGCCTTCGAACGCGCGTGGGCGCGCGCGATCCTCGCGGAAGCGTGCGCGCAGGTCGAGCAAGCGCTCGTTGCCGAAGGCCGCGACCGCGCGTGGGAGATCTTCCGCCGCCACTCGCTCGACGGCCTCCCCTACGGCGAACTCGTTGAGAAGTTTGATCGCGCCGGCGACCACGAATACGGCCTCACGCGCCAGCAAATGGCCGAACTCGTCCGCGGCGTCACGACGCGACTGCGTGCGCGCGTGCGCGAACTGCTCGAAGAAGAAGGCCGCTTCGGCGGCGACTTCGGCGTTGATGAAGGTATCGACGAGATCGTGCGCATCATCACCGCGCGGTGACGCGTGCCGCGGTCATAGTTCCAGCGAGTGCCGCTTTGTGCCCGCGCCGCCGGCAAACCGATCGCGCCGCGAGAGCAGTCGTAGCCCGTGCAGCGCGACGAGCACGGTGCTTCCCTCGTGGCAGACGACCGCAAGCGGCAGCGGCACGATTCCAAAGAGCGTGAGCGGGATGAGCCCGATCACGACGCCCATCGAGAAGATCACGTTCTGCCGAATCATCGTGCGCGTGGCGCGGCCGAGATCGATCGCAAACGGAAGCCGCGTGAGGTCGTCTTGCATCAACGCGACGTCGGCGGCTTCGAGCGCGACATCCGTCCCGCCGTGGCCCATCGCGATGCCGACGGTGGCCGCCGCGAGCGCAGGCGCATCGTTCACGCCGTCGCCAACCATCGCAACCGCGTGATGCTGTGCGACGAGTGCCTTCACGCGCACAATCTTGTCTTCGGGCATGAGTCCCGCCGCCACCGCCGTCTCCGCGATGCCAACTTCGGCCGCAACCGCCTTCGCCGTCGACGCGTTGTCGCCGGTGAGCATCGTCACCGTGCAACCCTGCGCGGCGAGCGCCGCGACAACCGCCTTCGCTTCCGGACGCGGGACATCACGAACACCGATCGCACCGAGCGCGCGCGCGCCATGGACGACCGACATCGCGGTCATCGCGCGCGATTCGATTGCGCGGGCGAGCGCTTCCACTTCGCCGTTCGCCTTCAACTGCGCATGACCTTCGAAGAGCTTCGCGCGCCCAACACCCGCGCGCACGCCGTCGACGGTTGCCTCGACGCCCTTTCCCTTCACCGCGGCCGCATCGACCGCAGGCGGCACCTCGATGCCACGCGCCGCCGCCGCGACGACGATCGCATGCGCGATCGGGTGGCTCGACACCGACTCAACCGAAGCCGCGACGCGCAGCAGCTCGCGCTCGTCAACGCCAGGCATGCACGCGATCTCCGCGACCTCGGGCCTTCCGCGCGTAATCGTGCCCGTCTTGTCGACGGCCACCGCACGGACAAGCCCGAGCGACTCAAGATGCACGCCGCCTTTGACAAGGACGCCGCCGCGCGCCGCACGCGCGAGGCCTGCGAGCACGGCGGCGGGTGTCGAGATCGCAAGCGCGCAGGGCGATGCACCAATCAGCATGCTCATCGCGCGAAGAAACGCCTCGTTCCACGTGAGCCAGCCTGCGAGCGGCGGCACCACGATCGCGGCGCCCGTTGCGACGAGAACGCACGGCACATAGATGCGCGTGAAACGCTCGGCCGCGCGCTCGGCGGTCGATTTCGATGCCTGCGCCTCGGCGACAAGTTTCACCATGCGCGCGACGAGGGTTTCACCCGCGCGACGCGAGACTTTCACGACCAGCGCGCCGTCGCCATTCAAACTTCCGGCGAAGACCTCGCTGCCAGGCTCCTTCTCGACCGGCATGCTCTCGCCGGTGAGCGGGCTCTGATCGACGCCCGAACGCCCTTCGGCCACGCGTCCGTCGGCCGCGATCCGTTCGCCTGGCCGCACGACGACGAGGTCGTTTGGGGCGATCTTCTCAACGGGAACCTCGCGCTCGCTGCCGTCGGCGGCGCGCACGCGGGCCGACTTCGGCGCGAGCCGCGCGAGTGCACTGACGGCCGAGCGCGCGCGGGAGAGCGCGAGATGTTCGAGCCCGTGACCGAGCGAGAAGAGGAAAAGAAGCAGCGCTCCTTCGGCAAACTCGCCGACGAGCGCGGCACCGATCGCCGCGACGACCATGAGGAAGTCGATGTCGAGGCGGCCGCGAAGGAGTTGCTTGAGGCCATCGCGCGTCGCTTCCCAACCGCCGACGCCATACGCGACCGCGTAAGAGGCGTAGGCGGCGTAGCGCAGCGCGTTGTGCGCGGTTTCGCCCGTGAAATCGCCCGTTGTGGCGTCCGCACCCGAAGCGCGATCGAGAAAGAACCCTGCGGCAAGCGCAGCGCCCGCGATCGCGGGCCAGAGGAGCTCCGCGTACGGGCCCGGCGTGTGCGTGGCTGCATCGGCCGCGCCCGACTCGGACGCGTGATCGTGCGGCGAACCGTCAGCGTGCACGTGCATCAGTGCAGACTAGCGGGTTTGCGCAGGCGAGGGTCGTCAGACAACTTGGGGCTGCGCGATCATTCGCCGCGCATTTCAACTTCGCAGCGGCCGAACTCAGGGAGCAGCGTCGACGCGAGGCTCTCCAAGACAAGTTGATCGCCGAGGGTCGACGGCACATTCGCCGCAACGGTGAACGAGCGACCCGAACCACCAACGCGTTGACCGATCACGCGGCAGCGCATCGCGCGCAGCGCTTCAGAAACCACCAACTGCGCCTTCGCACGATCAGCACCCGCGGGGACTCGCACCTTGATGCTCGCCGCGCGCCGCGCGTGCAGCCACCAAATCACAATCCAACCCGCGGCGGCGACAATGATCGCGGTCATGAACTGCGTCAGTCCGCAGGCAAGCCCGATCACGACGACCAAAATCGCGCGGCCAGTCATGTGTGGGTTTCCGATGACGGTGCGGAAGCGAATGAGCGACCCGATACCGAAGATCACAAACGCCATCGCTTGATCGATCACCACGAGCGCGGAGACAACCGCGCCAATCACGCCGAGAATCACAAGCGTCTTGCGCTCTTCCGTCGCTTCCGCGAGATCACGACGTCGCGACGAACGCGGGTGATACGCAAGCAACGACGCGAGCGCGACCGCGAGGCCAACGCCCGCGATCATCTCGGCCCAATTCGCCCACATCGTGAATTGGTGCAGCGCGTGCTGAAGTCGCTCGACGGGCGTTTCGTGCACCGAACTCCGCAGCAAACTCTTCGACATCCCCGCCTCAGGCGCAGCCACTTCCGACGCAACTGCCTGCGAGGCCGTCGCCACGGTTGCGATCAGCGCAACAACCGCGGCCGACGCATACGCGAGGCACGAAGAAGCGAACCACGCGCGAGGACGCGAGGCGGTGTTTGACGAGCGCGTGGAAGCCTGAAGCGATGATGAAATGAAAGCCGACATCGCGATGGATGTCGGCAATTCCTGCAGATCTTCGCGAGAAATCGGGGCGACGCTCAGCGTCGACGGCGCGTGCCCATCACGGATGGCACCGCGATCCGCTGCTGCTGTTGCTGCTGCGTTTGGCCGCGTTCGCCCGCCGACATGCGTTCGGCGAACTGGCGGAACTGCTCGTTCACCTTCTCGATGCTCTCGCGCACCTTCTTCACCTTCTCGGCGTCGAGGCCCTGCAGGATGGCGCTTGCCATGCCGTTGGCCGGATTGAAGACGCCGAAACCGAGCGTGCTCTTTTCGAGGTCGATCTTGACGTGGGTCACGCCGAAGTCGGACAGCATGCAGAGCGCGGTGCGGACCTCGGTGTCCTCGTACGACTTGCCTTCCTTGAGAAGCGTGCCGAGCACACGGCCACCGGTCATGAAGATGGGCTCATTGATCTGCTTGACGCCGGAGACGCGACGCGCCATCGACTCCATCGCCTCGCGACCCTGTCGGATCACGGGATAGGCTTGGTCATTCACGTGAATCGTGCGGCGGAAGGCGTTGCACATCGCAGCACCCATCGCGAGGCCCGACTCGATCGCCGCGAAGCCGAACGCCGTTTCTAGGCCGGCGGCCGCGTCGGTCGCGACCTCTTCGGTCACGTTCGCCTTCCTTCCATCGACCCAAAGATTCTTGATACCGAGCGAGGAGCAAATCTCGAAGCCCGCTTGCACGACGGGGTCGGTGTGCGGCTTGCCCTCGGCGAGGAGTCCCGCGAGGACATCGGCCGCGAGGTGCGGGATCGAGCCTTCGGGCTGGACGCGCGCAATGCAGAGATTCACAAACGCAACAAAGTCCTTCTTCTCAGGATCTTTGATGAGGACGTACTGGCCGTTGACGCGAAGCGAGCTCATGCGATTCCTTTGGCGCGTGGCGCCGTTCCCCGTTCGGAGCTCGATCGTTCCGGCATGGAGTGCGACCGATTCCGAGCGATCCCGCGCGCCGTGCCAGCGGCCCTTCGTTGGGCTGGCTGGTCCGTCGGGCGGAGGGCCGATGGTAGCACCTCTGTTCCGCCCGCCGAGGGGCGATGCCCATACCGCGACCCACATGAACGTCCGCTTCACGTAGCATCGCGCCATGCCGAACGATGCCTCGCAACCGCTGGTCGGGATCATCATGGGCTCGCAGTCTGACTGGGAGACGATGCAGCACGCCTCTGCCGCGCTCGAATCGCTGGGAGTGCCGTTCGAGTGCCGCGTCGTCTCGGCGCATCGCACACCCGACCTCCTCTTTGAATACGCCGCTTCGGCGCGCGCGCGCGGCCTCAAGGTCATCATCGCGGGCGCGGGCGGCGCGGCGCATCTTCCTGGGATGTGCGCGTCAAAGACCGACCTCCCCGTCCTTGGCGTGCCGGTCGAATCGAAGGCGCTACACGGGATGGACTCGCTTCTTTCGATCGTGCAGATGCCCGCGGGTATTCCGGTCGGCACGCTTGCGATTGGTCGCGCGGGTGCGGTGAACGCGGCGATTCTCGCGGCGAGCATTCTTTCGCACCTCGACGGCGGAATCGCTTCGCGGCTCGCGGCGTTTCGCGCGAAGCAAACTGCGGATGTCCTCGCGAATCCGGTTCCTGGGAGTCCCGCATCAGGAACCCCCACTTCAGGAAAGCCCGCGTGAGCGTTCGAAAGATCGGCATCCTCGGCGGCGGACAGCTCGGGCAAATGCTTGGGCTCGCGGCGATTCCGCTCGATCTCGAGTGCGTGTTCTACGACCCCACG
>JBJOHQ010000441.1:0-8338 GCA_046047595.1 Planctomycetota bacterium
TGCGTTTGAACGCGAAGGTCCGGTGGGTGCGTGCACGACATACGACAACATCCGTCGTCATGATGGACGGAGGAGTCGTGCGCGATCGCGCGCTTCAATCAACGCGGTGACGAGGCGAATGCGCGAGGCGAACTCGCGAGGCGATCACACCGACGCAAGCCACTCGGTGAGCAACTCAATCGTGTGCTCAAGGTCATCCTTGTCGACCATTTCGGTGGTCGTGTGGATGTAGCGCGTGCCCGTCACGATTGCGACGCAGCGCGCACCAACGCCTGCGCGTTGAATCGCGGCGCCGTCTTGACCACCGCGCGGAAGAATGCACTTCTGGTGCGGAATGCGGTGTTTGCGCGCGACGGAGCAGAATTCTTCGACGAGGGTGTGATCGGAAATCATCGAAGAATCTTGCACCATGATTCCGGCGCCGAGTCCTTGCTTGGTCACGCGCTGATTGTCGGGTACACCCGGCGTGTCGCATGCGAGCGTGACATCAAGACCAATGCCGATGTCCGCTTTCGCGGCGTATGCCGCAGTTTGCGCGCCGCGCAATCCGACCTCTTCTTGCGTCGTGAACGCCGCAACGATTTCGCACGCGTGGCCGCCCTTCTTCTTCGCGAGGCGACGGCAACACTCAATCGCGATGAAGCACGCAAGTCGATTGTCGATGGCCTTTGAAACAAGCTTCTTCGGCGTTTCGAGGAACGGCGTATCAAGCACCACGAAGTCGCCGATTTCAACCGACTTCTTCACTTCGTCCGCCTCACGCCCGAGGTCGATGAAGAACTCCTCGACGCCGGGAACTTTCGTGCGCTCTGCTTCGCTCGAAATGTGAATGGGCTTGCCGCCCGGATTCATCACGCCCTTGAAGTCGCCCTTCTTGGTGCAGACGAGGACGCGCGACGCGAAGAGGTTGCGCGTGTCGAAGCCGCCCGCAGCGTTCACCCAAATCATGCCTGCATCATCGACGTGGCGAACGAAGAAACCAATCTCATCCATGTGCGCGGCGAGCATGACGCGGATCGTCTTACCCTTCGACGTGCCCTTTGTTTGGCGCGTGGCTTTGCGCGTGCAAATGTACGAGCCCATCGCGTCAGTTTCGCGCGTGTCGAAGAGTCCCTTTGTCTCGCGATCGATCAGCGTGCGCACGCGTTCTTCGCGTCCTGGGACGCCTGGCGTTTCGCAGAGACGGCGGAAGAGGTCGATGTCCATAGTCATGGTTCACTCCGGCGAATGAGGATCGTTTCAATTGACGCGGAAGGAAGGCCCGCAGCAGCGCGATGGTATAGGATCGCCGCCATGATGTTCGATACCCCACTTCGTGAGGAACACCGTGCGTTCGCAGCGCAGGACGCAGCTCGGCGTGCAGAACGCGCACGAGTATCACGCGGCGCCGCGGAGGGCGTGGTGGTTGCGCGGCGCGAAGTCGAAATCGAGTATCTCCCGTTTGGACCGGCAGATGCGTCGGGTGCGCCGACGTGCGAAGTCGTCGCGCAATACGCGGAAGTCGAACTTGAGTACGCGGCCATTCGATCGGGCGTCGCGCTCGTCGATTGTGCGGAACGCGCGGCACTGCTCGTCACAGGCAAGGATCGGGTCGATTTTGTGAATCGTCTCGTGACGCAGGACATTGCGAAACTCCCCGAGGGTGGCGTCGCGCGCGCGTTTCTGACGAATCGGAAAGGCCGGATCGACGCTGATCTCGTGGTTGCGCGCTTCGAGGACGCGCTGCTTCTCGACACGCTCGCGCACGATGTCGCGCCACTTCGTGATGCCCTTGAGAAGCTGCATTTCTCGGAAGACGTCGCCTTCGCGTCACAAGCGGGAACGCATGCGCGCATCGCGCTTCATGGGCCGAAAGCAGAGAGTGCGTTGAAAGCGCTTGGACTTCTTGCCGCGAAGTCGAATCCGACGACCGCGGGTTCGGCCAGCGCCTCTGCTGCGAACACGACAGCGACAACGCAACTCGGTGCGTGGCGTGCCTCACTCGGTGACACGCACGCATCGATTTGGCGGATCGAAGAGTTCGGTGTCCCAGGATTCGCGCTCTCGGTGCCGATCGCGCACGCGGCGAATCTCTGGCGTTCACTCGTTACATTCGGCGCGCGTCCCGCAGGTTGGTTTGCAACAAACACCGCGCGCCTTGAAGCCGGAACACCGTACTTTCGCATTGACTTCGGACCGACCAATTTGCCCGCAGAAACCGGGGTTCTTGCCTCGCGCGTTTCGTTCACCAAAGGTTGCTATCCCGGGCAAGAAGTGGTGGCGCGCATGCAACATCTCGGAAAGCCGAAGCAGATGCTTGTTGGCTTGCGGATCGAGGCCGATCTCTTGCCGGTTGCGGAAGCGCAGGTGTTTGCGGCTTCCACCGACGGAGCCGCGGCCGACAACGTTGCGCTTGGCGATCAAGTCGGTGTCGTGACTTCAAGCGGTATCGCGCCGATGCTTGGCGCGGTGCCGATCGCGTTCGCGATGATCGCGTCGAGCGCGTACAGCGATGGAACCAAAGTGCTCGTCAATGCCGAAGGCGCGCAAGCGCCAGCAACGGTCGGCGGGCTCGATTTTCTCGCACGCGGTGCGCAATCAGAAAGCGCAACGCTCGATGAGGGGACTGGCGCGTGATGGAGCCGCTTCCCGCGTCGGGCGATTCGGTGTTCGACTATCGCTCCACCGAGTTTTTGCTGCTCGCTCTCGGTGTCGTGATGACCATCGGCGTTTTGATCGCAGGAATCTGGCTTCTTCGCACGGCGATGCGCGAGCACCGATTGCAGTTGGAGCGCGAGAAGCGTGAGCGAGCGGCGTCCTCTCGATCGGAGTCCCGCGAATGAAACAGCGCGTTGAAATTTGCGAAGTCGGCCCGCGTGATGGACTTCAAAATGAAAAGCGCTTGGTGCCGATGGAAGCCAAGTTGCGTTTCATTGATCTTCTCGCCAGGGCAGGTTTTCGCGAGATCGAAGCGACCAGCTTTGTGAGCCCGAAGTGGGTTCCGCAACTCGCGGATGCGGAAGAAGTACTTCCGCGCGCGATTGCGGCGCATCCATCGACACTCTTCTCCGTGTTGGTGCCGAACGAGAAAGGTCTTGAGCGTGCGCTCGCATGTGGCGCACGAAAGGTCAGCGTGTTCACTGCGGCGAGCGAAGGATTTACGCGCAAAAACATCAACGCAACCATCGCGGAATCGATCGAGCGATTCGTGCCCGTCGTGCGTCGCGCGCACGAGGCTGGAGTGTCGGTGCGAGGCTACGTGAGTTGCGTTGTGCAATGTCCGTATGACGGACCAATCACGCCGGACGCGGTGCGCGAAACGTGCACCAAGCTTGTCGATATTGGCGTCGATGAACTCGATCTTGGCGACACGATTGGTGTCGCGCATGCCGATGAAATTGAGCGTGTCATCACCGTGTGTGCGCGGGTACGTCCGATCGAAGAACTCGTCATACATCTCCATGACACGCAAGGTCGTGCGTTGACGTGCGCGCGGCGCGCACTCGAACTTGGCATCCGACGTTTTGACGGTTCTGCGGCAGGTATCGGCGGTTGTCCGTATGCGCCGGGCGCTCGGGGCAATGTGGCGACGGAAGCACTCGTCGAACTTTGCGAGTCGAGCGGTTACTCGACGTCCATCGATCGCATCGCGCTCGGCGAAGCTGCGCGATTCATCACCGATGCACTGGCTGCGCCGCCATCCGATGAGGCGAATTGAAGCGACGGACTGCGCGCAGGAACATTGCGCCCCGCGTGATGTGCGATTTTCCAACTGGCAACAGCGTCGTTCGCGAGGTGGTAGTACGGCGCGTGATCAACGATGCGATAGACGCGTGCGGTCTCACCTTCGAGGACGACCGCATGCGGCTTCCCAGGAAAGCCGAACGAGCCAGTATTGACGATGCGAAGTCCGCCGATGTCTTTGATGAACGCGCGGTGGCTATGCCCAACGAGCATGGTTCCCGCGCGTGGCGCGTATCGCTCCGCCCAACCCGCCGCGAGTGCTGGGAAGCGACTCCAATAGAAGAGGACCGAAAGTACGCGGTGTGGTCGGACCGCCATGTTGGCGATGGTCGACACGTGCGCGCCTTCGCCCATCGTGCGCCACTCCGCGAGCGAAGCTTCGCGTGCGGCCGCGAATCGCGCGGCGTCTTCACTCATACCCGCAGGCGTCGCATTGAGCACTTTGATGTACGTTTGTCGCATGCTCGTGGCATACGGTGACCAAGGCGCGATCGCCGGATGAAACGCGTCGCCGTGCGTGAGGTAGATGGCGTCGTCGGCGAGCGCGAGCGAGCGCACATCGCTCACGAACGCATCATGGTTTCCCGCGACGAGATCAAGTCGAATGCCGCGCGAGAAGCAAAGATCGCGAAAGAGATTGAGTTCAACTTCCGCATCGCGTTGGAAGCGCGCGTGGTGCAGTTCAGCGGCGTCACCATTCACAATCACGCGATCGAATTGTGTCACCATCGCCTCAAACGAACGCGCGCTGCGTGCCCCGCCAGGACGCCCAAGATGGAGATCGCTCAAAACGAGCGTTCGCGGCATCGATGGCGGCGAGGAGGAGTTGGGACGTGCCGGAGACATGGCATTCAGGCATGACACTCAGACTGAACTTCGAAAGTTGTTCGCGAAGAGCGCTGAGGTGGGAGTGGCGCGCGAAGTTTTGTGCGAGGTTCCTGTGCGAGATTCCTGTGCGAGATTCCTGTGCGAAGCGTCGTCGAGATGGCGAACGAATCTGTTAGGAAACAGTTCTGATTGGGCGTGAGATTCCTGCCATCGGCTGATCTCGGCTGCGAGATGAGTTGCCGCGCCTCGGGTCCGAAGTTTCACTCAGCCGGGCCTCCCCGAGAGCCATGCGGGCCAAAGCAAATCTGGTCCTTGCCGAGTCGTTTCGCTTCGAGCGACCGCGTGTCCGCGAGCGCCAAGAGGCCCGAAGCATCAGCCGCTTCGACATCCCACGGAAAGACGGCGCAGCCCGCCGAAATCGTTACCGGCCCCGGGCCTGCATCGGTGAGCAGTCGGAACTTGCTTCCGCGCACCGCAGCGCGACAACGCTCGGCAATGTCTTCGACGTGTTCTGGAACGCCCGAGCCACCGCGCCGCGGAGGATCGGGGTCACAGAAGACGACGACAAACTCATCTCCACCCATACGGAAGATGTGATCACCGCCGCGAATCGACGCACGAAGCGCGGCGATCGACTCACGCAGAACCTCGTCGCCTGCGGCATGCCCGTGAAGGTCGTTGTACTTCTTGAAGTCGTCGATATCGAAGTACATCAGGCTGATCGTTCGTCGCTCGGCGCGTGCGCGCGCAAGGATCGCCGGCAACATCGTTGTGAGTGCACGTCGATTGAGCGCACCCGTCAGTTCATCAACCGTTGCGAGGCGGTGGAGTTCGCGGTGGTCCTCTTCGTGATCGAGCCACTCGGCCAGCCAACTCGCCCACGCGTTGAGCCGAGCGCTCTCGATCGTGCGAGAAAGCAAACTACCGTGCATCAACTTCCTGCCGCGAACGAGCGCTTCAGAAACGCCCTCGCGCTCGCGGGCGATCAGGTGCTCTTCGCCAGGCCGAGCGGGCGAAGCGAATCGAACATCTTTGGCCTGCAGTGCGTGACGGAGCAGTACAAGCGCGACGTCTTGAACCTTCGCGGCATTCTTGATGGCGCGAAGGAGGGCACGATCTTTGAGATGAATGATCTCGGCGATCTCTTCCGCACTGAAATTCGCTTCGGTCTGTGATCCCGCGTGCGTTTCAGATCGTGTGTTCGGTTTCGATTCGATGCGCGCGCCCAAGTTCGCATCTAGCCGTCCGTCGGATCGTCCGTCGGTTCGCGCGTCGGTCCGCGCGTCGGTTCTCGCGTGCGAAGTGGCGTCGGATCGCGATTTTGTTTCGCGGCTGGGGTTCGCGTCGCGCGCGGATGAGACATGAGGCGTTGCCAGCGAAGGCTGCTGTAACGGTGCAGATGCTGCGGAACTCGGTCGCTCGGGGAACTTCATGACGCCAAGATCCGGTGACGTTTCGCTGCGTGTCGTTTCGTCGCGCGAAACTTCGGGCTGCGGAGATATTGGTTCAGGTGTTGGAGTTGTGTTCTCGATCGGTGATTCGGGGTGTGCGTGGGCGTTCGCGCGAGCTCGAGCAATCACCGAATCGACGACGCGCTCCGAATCCATCCGTCGCGTGGTTTCAATCTCCAACTCCGCGAGATCAACATTTTTTCCGCGCGGGGCGTCATTCTTCCCGCGCGGGGCGTCGTCCTTCCCTCGCGGGGCGTCGATCATTTCCAAATCGGAAAAGACTTCGATGATGTCGTTCGGATTCGCGGGGAGCGGAATCGTGTCTTCGAATCCTTCAGCAATCGCCGCGGCGCTGTGATCTTCGTCCCTCGGGTAGAGCAGCACGCTCACAATCGAAACATCAACCCTCCTGATTGCTTGCAGCATGTGGGCGGTCGAGTGGCCCTCGCAATTGGCGACGAAAGCGACCGCAATGATCGGATTCCGATCACTGGCGATGCCAATCTCCGCAATGGCGTCGTAGAAATTCGGTGACTCAGAAACCGCGTCGATGTACTTTCGGGCGAGTGAGGCGAATTCGCGCGCCTCTGGCGACGAAGTCACCACGAGGAGTCGACCGCGCGGGCGTCGATGTGACGCGTGAGGAACGGCGGGTGCGCTCACGGTTCACCCCCTCGTTCACGCTCGCGCCCAGGCTGACTTCCGCGATGGTTCCCACCCTTCTCGATGTTGGAGTCGGTGGTGTTGTCGGTGTTGTCGCCGTGCGGATTTCCACCGGCAACCGAACCGCGAACTTGGCGGTGTTGAGGCGCCTGCTCTGGGTGCACGTCACCCATCAACATGGCGATCTCTTCGGGTGTCAGGCGCACGGCGCTTGGCGGAGGTTCCTCTTCGACCTCACGATCAAGCTCCCCATCGAGCGAGGTTTCGGGTCGTCGATGGTTGCGTCGACCGAAGTGGCGTTCGATCTCCTCAAGTTCACGCTCTTCAAACTCGCGCCCGTCACGCGCGCGGTCGTTCGCGACATGCGCATCGCGGGCTCGTGCAGCCGCCTCGGGCGCTGGATCTGGAATCGTTGCGCCTTCCGCAATTCTGAGTTGGGGCGGTACACGCGGAACGAGCGATCCGTTCGCATGCAGCCGAACGTCGTGCTTCATTCCGAGTTTGTCTGAGAGGTTGTCTGAGCGGCTGTCTGGCAGTTTCTCTGGCAACTTCTCTGAGAACTCTCGCGGCGACCTCGCCGTCGGTCGTGGGGGGGTCGTTGTTGGATGAGTCGTTGTTGGATGAGTCGTTGTTGGATAAGTCTTCGTCTCGTCGTCCCTGCGCACCGCCGAGGACGTCGGCGTGGCACCGCGAGCGGGTTCGTGGCGAGGCTGTGCAGCGGCGATCAAGAGCGCCAAGTCGCTTGGAATACCCAAGCCGAGACGTGGGGCAGTCGGTTGCGAATCGCATCGAACAGCGGATTGAGGTTGTCGATTTCAACGTCCGCAGCGATGAACGCCGTCGTTCCGCGCGACTTCGGGTCTCGCGCATTCGCTTCGTGCCAAACCAGTGCAGCCATCGCGAACAGCGGATGTCCAATAAGTTCGACGCTGCACCCTGAAAGGTGGATCGATTCGCGCAGTGCAGGTGACAGCACGCCGTCCGAGTGGACGAGCAAGACGGCGTGTGAGTGTCCCCGCAAGACTGACAGCGGGGTTTGAGTCTGGACCTTCACGATTCGGACTCCTCGAGGCCAAATCTAGCACCCCTTTTTGCGGAAGCCTGTCGAAGCGCGGAATGGCTTGGCAATTGTGGGAATTAGGACCCTCAAGCCATCCTTCAGCCAACCTTCAGCCCATCCTTCAAACCATCCCTCAAGCCATGCCTCAAGCCATCCCTCAAGTCATGATTCGCAGACGCATTACGACCTCCGTCTCGCCGAGTACGCGCCGGAACGCGTGCGAACCCGATCAAGGACTTGGCGGCAACGAGTGGCTTTGGTATCTTCATCGACCCGTCGCCCACGGCAGTCGTGGGCACACCCCCGTTGAGGGGCATCCAAGACCTCATCGAGCGCAACGAGTTCGTTTGTTCGTTCGGTGCACGCATCAGGACAGCACACATGAGCCAGTTCCAGACCCAGACCCCGACCGCGCAGTTCCGTCTCAAGGAGGGCGTCGAAGGCCGCCTTTTCGTCGATTACCGCTCGGTGGAAGATCTGCGTCGTCTTATGACTCCGAACGGAAAGATCTACTCGCGCAAGCGCACTGGTCTTTCGGCGCAGCAGCAGGCACAGGTCGCGCAAGCGATCAAGCGCGCGCGCTTCATGGCGCTTCTGCCGTACACCAGCGCGA
>JBJOHQ010000442.1:0-11273 GCA_046047595.1 Planctomycetota bacterium
GGGCGCGTCTTGTGTTCATGTTGGAAATGAGCCACAGGTTGAATCGTCTCGCCTCAGCGGCGACGACGGCCAGTGAGACCCGCGAGGCCGAGCAGCGCGATCGCGCCTGGAGCAGGAATGACGCCCGTGCCGTAGACGGTCTCGGAGAACTGCGTCATGTACGCCGAGTCGCCCGACGCGAAGGTGTCGAGGTACGCACCGGTGTAGTACTGGAGGAACAGTATTGAGTCGGCCGCGAGCGCATTCGTGATCGTCAACTCGAAGGTCGATCCGCCGAGGAAGGTACCGGCGGCGTAGCCCGACGGACCCGAGATGTAGGCTCTGCCTTGGCCCTTGCTGTAGTGTGGCTCCGTCAGGGTGAAGGTGAAGGTGCCGGTCAGGCCGTTGGTACGAATGTTCTCGAAGAGCGCCACGGAGGACGACGTCATTTCGAGGTACTCGCGCTGAAGGAGCGGCGTGTAGGCGACGGAGGTGTTGGGCGT
Source organism: Planctomycetota bacterium (assembly GCA_046047595.1). Classification (GTDB taxonomy): domain Bacteria; phylum Planctomycetota; class Phycisphaerae; order Phycisphaerales; family SM1A02; genus QWPT01. The sequence continues at coordinate 483 of JBJOHQ010000442.1, forward strand.
GTAGGTGTTCGTTCCATCCCACGACACCTGCCAGTTGCCGACATAGTTCGATTGCATCCACGCTTCCGCGGTCGTGGCGTCGATGCCATTCGTGCTGTCGAAGATGAACTGCGAAACCTGGTCGGTTCCGACGAAGGACCAGTCCGTCGCGCCGTTCGGGCGGACAACCTGAGGGAAGTTCAGGGTGTTGTAGTAGCGGTTTTGTGCGTTGACGGCGAGGGCAAAGAAGCGGTCGGTGAGGCCGGCTGAGTCAGCGATGCGTACTGCACCGGAGGTCAGGTTGATCTGATCTGCTTGAGCAACGGCTGTGATGCTGACGGTGGCGATGACAGTGGCGAGGACGTTCGTGAGATTCGAGTGTCGCATTCTTGTTCCTTCAGGGACAGGTTGTGCGTGAGCAGGCGTCTGCGGAGTGAACAAGACGCACCTCAATGGCCGACACCAAGCGCGCAAACACAACGCGCCGGTTTCACCCGCACGACTTTCAAAGCGCAAACGAGGCGCGCGGCTTGTCAGGAACGAGCGCAGATTCTTCGTTTTTCCTGTTCTCGCAACGTGAGGTATCGCAGCAGGAGGTCCACGGTCGCTGCGAAGCAAGCTCGCGACGATGCGCGTGCGCGATTGAATCCGCAAAACGCACAAGACGCGCCGATTGGGCGCGTCTTGTGTTCATGTTGGAAATGAGCCACAGGTTGAATCGTCTCGCCTCAGCGGCGACGACGGCCAGTGAGACCCGCGAGGCCGAGCAGCGCGATTGCGCCCGGCGCGGGAACGATGCCCGTGCCGTAGACGGTCTCCGCCAGCTGCCACATGTACGCCGAGTCGCCCGACGCGAAGGTGTCGAGGAGCGCGCCGGTGCCGTACTGGATGAACAGCGCCGAGTCGGCGGAGAGCGCGTCCGCGATCGTCAGCTCGAAGGTCGAGCCGGTGAAGTGGGCGCTCGTGAATCCCGACGAACCCGAGATGTAGCCGTAGCCCTGACTCTTGCTAACGAGGGGCGCGGTGAGGGTGAAGGTGAAGGTGCCGGTCAGGCCGTTCGCGCGGATGTCCTCGAAGAGGACGACGGAGTCGGCTGTGAGCTCGAGGTACTCGCGCGAGAGGATCGAGGTGTAGTAGGGCGAGGTGTCGGCCGTGTAGGTGTTGCTCCCATCCCACGACACCTGCCAGCCGCCGACGTAGTTCGACTGCATCCAGGATTCCGCGGTCGTCGAGTCGAGGCCGACCGTCGTCTCGTAGAGAAACTGCGAGACCTGGTTGTCGCCGATGAAGCCCCAGTCGGTCGCGCCGTTCGGGCGGATGACCGAGGGCATGTTCACGGTGTCGTAGTTGGTGTTCAGCGCATCGACGGTCACTTCGTAGAAGCGGTCGCTGAGGCCGCTGGCGCCGGCGATGCGGGTGGCGACCGAGATGAGGTTGATCTGGTCCGCCTGCGCGGCGGTGGTCATGCCGACGGTGGCGACGACAGTGGCGAGGACGTTCGTGAGATTCGAGTGCTGCATTCTTGTTCCTTCAGGGACAGACTGTGCGTGAGCAGGCGTCTGCGGAGTGAGCAAAACGCACCTCAATGGCCGACACCGATCACGCAAACAAATCGCGCCGGTTTCACCCGCACCCCTTTCAAAGCGCAAACGAGGCGCGCGGCTTGTCAGGAACGAGCGCAGATTCTTCGTTTTTCCTGTTCTCGCAACGTGATGTATCGCAGCAGGAGGTCCACGGTCGCTGCGAAGCAAACGCGCGACGATGCGCGTGCGCGATTGAATCGGCAAAACGCACAAGACGCGCCGATTTGGCGCGTCTTGTGTTCGTTTCGAAGCCCCAAGTTCAAGCCCCAAGTTCAAGGCCCCAAGTTCAAGCCCCAAGTTCAAGGCCCCAAGTTCGAGGCCCAAATTCAAGGCCCAAATTCAAGGCCCAAATTCAAGGCCCCAACTTCCACGGGAAGCGTCTTTCAAGCGCGCACTCACGAACCCCAATTCGCCAAGAGTGCAGCGAGGTCTTCGGCGCCGACGACGCCGTCACCGTTGATATCGGCGGCACCACCTTGGCCCTGTCCGCTGCCCCATGCGCCGAGCACGACCGCGAGGTCTTGCGGTCCAACCAAGCCATCGCCGTCGAGATCGCCAGGTCGCGCCGTTGGTTCAACATCGATCACGTCGCGCCAGCCAGTTCCGCCATGGAATCGCGCCTCCGCATTCGTCGTGCTGCGCGACACCGTGAAGCCGCGGCCGACTTGCCGACCCGCGAACGGCGAACCATCGGCGCCGGTTTCAATCAGTCCCTTCGGCGAATGCGAGAAGCAGCGCACGATGCCGCCGTCGACGACAAGAAGATTGTCGCGATCGTCGACCGCAAGACCCTTGAGCGCGTCGACAGGGAGTTCTTCGACGATGACCATGCCGTCGGCGGTGAGTGCTGCGACGCCCGCGTTTCCTGGCTGCGCGAACCACAGCGTTCCCATCGAATCTTCGACAATCGTCGTGTCGCCGATCAGCTGCGGGTTGAGTGGGAGTTGGGCAGGGATCGAGAACGAGCGCGGATCAAGTTCAGGATCGCCGCTCACTTCAAACGCCGCGCGGAGATCACCTGAGAACGCGATCACCGAGTGCGCAGCGCCTTCGACATGCTGGCCGCGCTGCGAAGCAACCAACTTCGCCACATCAAATGGAGCCTCTGCGCCCCATGCGATGAACGGTTGGTTGTCATCTTCGCCTGGAAGCCCTGCGTCGAGGTGCGCGATCGCGCGAATCAAACGACCCGAACGAACGACAAGCGTGCGATCACCAGCGAACACCGCATCATCGACGGTGTTGACGCCGAGGAGTTGCATCGGAACACGCACGATTGCAGCGCCTTGATCTCCGCGAACTTCAACAAAGAGCCCACCTTGCGCGCCCGGCACCACGAAGTACGGCACACCAGATGGCGAAACGATAAGCGACGCCTTCGAAGGATTACCGATGATCGTGCTCGACACACGCGACGCGCGCACGCCGCTGTCGTCTTCGCCCCAACCGAGCGAGTCGGTGCGAATCTCAACGCCGCCATCGGCAAAGCCCGTGTACGAGCCCCACGAGTACGAACTCGCTGGGCGAATCGCGAGACGACGATCGATCAAGCGAAGGTAGCCGTCGCCAGTGCTACGCATGATGCGGCTCATCGATTGGTTGAAGCCCCAGCAGGAGCCCGTCAACGTTGGGAAGACAACGAGGTCATCGACCCACGGGCAGTCTTTCGTCGTCGCGGTGAACGTCGATTGTGTCGAGGTGCTGTCGGTGGTGCCGTCAGGATCGTGGTAGGTGATCTCGCGGGTCGAGCCCGAGCGCAGCGCGCCGACGAAGGTCATGCAGTGACCACCATCGCGCTTGATCGCGCGCTCGCCGCAGTCGTTCGTACCGAGCACTTCATACTTGCCGTAGCAGAACGATTGCACTGCGCGATCATCGATCGACTGCTTGGTCATCTCCTTCAGCGAAACAACGTTGAAAATCGACCAATTCTCTTCTTCGATCACAAAGCGCGAGCCGACTTCATCACGGAGCATCTCGCGCGCACCGCGGTAGCCCTTGCTGTGGTCAGTGCCCGTCGAGGCGCCGGTGTCCATGAAGTCGCCGAGTTTCTCGATGAACTCGGTCGCGCGCGTGTGATTCGAGTTTGACTGCCAGTCATGGTTGCCTGGCGCGCAGGAAGCGAAGCCGTGCTGCGCGATGTAGGCGAAGAGATTCGCAGTCGCAGTTGGGTAGCAGTAGTTCGCGCCGCCGCCAGGAAGGCCGCTTCGATTTTGATCGAAGTCGGTCATGTGGGTGATCGTGAGTTCGTAGTTCGTCTCGGAGGTCCAACGGCGCGTGGTGAAGTCGGCGGACGCGGTCGAGATGAAAGTGGACGCGAGAGTTGTCGCGAGTACGGTCGTGATGGACACGTTCGTTGCGATTGGCCCAACGACAGATGCCGCCGAACGGGCGGTACGAATTCGATTCTGCATGACTGTTCCTCAAGTGAAAGGGGACGAATGGCGCCTCCTCAGGCGCGTCACTCCCATTCCGCGTGAGGCGAGGAGATCTCTCAGGACGGAGAGAAATTCGCGGGCTTGATTCGCGGGCTTAGGCAGTGCGGCCACCTGGCTGGCCGCGGCGCTTTTGGGGCGGTGGAGGCGCATGCGAGGTCTGTTCAACCGCCTTTTTCGAGGCGGTATCGGACGCGCGAGCGCAGCAGCGGGGAGTTCGGACTGCTCAACGCAAGTTTTGGAAATTTCGCCGGCGCGCCCGTCCAAAGCGACGCGGTTCCGGTCTATCCACGCAGAGCGCGCTTTCTCCCGAGCGCGTCAGGGGGGCCAGTTGTCGAGTGTCTGAAGCCGCGTTCTCGCGTTTCGTGCGGGGACCGTTGATCGAGATATGCAGTTGCCGCGGCCAGTCGCGCCGCAAGGAGTTTGTCATGCGTGGTGCGTTGCTTTCGATCGTTACCGGCGCCGTTGCGGCGCTTTCACTCTGCGGCCTCGCGCGGGCGCAGACCCTCAACGACCTCTACCCGGAGCTTGCGACGGTCGTCGCGAGCGACGGGGCTGCAAACGACTTCTTTGGCCATTCGGTCTCGCTCTCGGGTGACACGCTGGCGGTCGGGGTGCCCTATGACGATGTCGGCGCGAACGGGAACCAGGGCAGCGTGCGTGTGTTCGTGCGGAGCGGGAGCACCTGGTCCTTGCAGGCGACGCTGACGGCGAGCGACGGCGTGGCGGCCGACTATTTCGGCTTGTCGGTCTCGCTCTCGGGCGACACACTGGTGGTGGGGATGCCGGAGGACGATGTCGGCGCGAACCCGAGCCAGGGCAGCGTCCGGATCTTCGTGCGCAGCGGCACCACCTGGTCTGCGCAGGCGACGCTGACGGCGAGCGACGGGGCGACGGGTGACGACTTCGGATATTCGGTCTCGCTCTCGGGCGACACGCTGGCGGTGGGTGTGCGTTATGACGATGTCGGCGCGAGCCTGGACCAGGGGAGCGTGCGTGTGTTCACGCGGAGCGGGAGCAGCTGGTCCGCGCAGGCGACGCTGACGGCGAGCGACGGGGCGGCGGGTGACTACTTCGGCTCTTCCGTCTCGCTCTCGGGCGACACGCTGGCGGTCGGGGCGCCCTATGACGATGTCGGCGCGAACGGGAACCATGGCAGCGTCCGGATCTTCGTGCGCAGCGGCACCACCTGGTCCGCGCAGGCGACGCTGACGGCGAGCGACGGGGCGTCGAACGACCTCTTCGGCTCCTCCGTCTCGCTCTCGGGCGACACACTTGCGGTCGGAGTGCTGAGTGACGATGTCGGCGCGAATTCGGATCAGGGCAGCGTGCGGGTGTTTGTGCGGAGCGGGACGGTCTGGTCCGCGCAGGCGACGCTGACGGCGAGCGACGGGGCGGCGAACGACGAGTTCGGCACTTCGGTCTCGCTTGACGGCGACACGCTGGCGGTCGGGGTGCCGTTTGACGATGTCGGCGCGAACTCGGACCAGGGCAGCGTGCGTGTGTTCGTGCGGAGCGGGAGTAGTAGCTGGTCCGCGCAGGCGACGCTGACGGCGAGCGACGGGGCTGCGACCGACTACTTCGGCTATTTCCCGATCTCGATCTCGGGCGACACGCTGGCGGTCGGGGTGCCGTATGACAATGTCGGCACGAACTCGGACCAAGGCAGCGTGCGCATCTTCGGCAACTACCGCGTCCTCAACGATACGACGAATGTCGGCTACACAAGTCTTGCCTCGGCGATCTCGCTCTCGTTGCCCGGCGCACGCCTCATCGTCGGTGCGCCTGCTTTTGCCGAAGCCGACGGCATCATCGATGCCTCGCAGAAGCGCTTCAACTTCGTCGCAGTCGAACCGATTGCGCTCAGTTCAACTGCGCTCATGACGGTCGCCACGAACACCGTCTTCGAGCGCTCGCTTGATGTCGCAAGCGCTGGCCTCACCGTGAACGGCGACCTCGCTGCGCCGCTCAACGGCATGGTGACCTTCGAACAACTCTCGGTCGGAACAGGCGGACAGTTTCTCCAGCGCGGATCGACGATTCTCGTGAACCAGAATCTTGCATCGACTTCTGGCGGCATCTCTTACTTGCAAGGTCCGATCCTCGCGGAAGCGGTCACGACGGCCGTCGGTGCACAAAACCGCTGCGCAGGCGACACCGATGTCTTCGCGAACTACACGAACGCCGGAACCACGATTGTGCAGCGTGGCATCCTCTACATCTACGGCACGCTCACAAACACCGGCACGCTGACGGGCGAAGTCGACACGAGCTTCATGCCGCCAGCGCCGGGTGACGGCTACTCGATCGGCGGCGACTACGCGGTCGACGCGGCGTCATCGATTGTGCTCCCTGATCCAGTGTGGTGGCTGCGTATCGGCGGCAGCTTCGACATGGCGATCAACAGCGCGTCGCGCTTCGTGATGGATCAAGCGACACTTGAGATGACCGGCGTCGGCGACAGCGCGGTGCAGTCACTCGAGGTCTTCGCGCGCGATTTCGGCGCGATCGACGATGGCTTCGCGACGACGAACTACCTCGTCGGTGCGCTGCGCATTCGCGCGGGCGCAAATGTGTCGCTTGAAGACAACCACAACAATGCGCCGAGTAAGGGTGCAGAGGCGATCTACACGAACGAACTCTTCGTACCCGCAGGCGCAACGCTCATGACGAACGGCTACCGGATCTACACGCGAGCCGCGACGATCGTGGGCACGGTCTCGAACCCCGCTGACATCATCGTGGTGCCCGACGCGCCGCCGTGCCCCGCGGATCTCTTCCCGAACGGCATCGTGGACGCTGCCGACTTGGGCATTTTGTTGTCGACATGGGGCCCGTGTCGCGGCGCGTGCGTTGCGGATCTCGATGGCGACGGTCAAGTCGGCGCGTCGGACCTCGCGACGCTGCTTGCCTCGTGGGGCCCATGCGCAGCAAATTGAACGAGTGTGCGTGACAAATCGTGCAACCAACCCGCGGGGCGCATCATGCGATGCGTCCCGCGGCTTCTTCATCGGACCCAAAAAGACAACGCGAGGCCATTGCTGACCTCGCGTGTCTTCAGTCGGGCTAGCGGGATTTGAACCCACGACCTTTTGACCCCCAGTCAAACGCGCTACCAAGCTGCGCTATAGCCCGAGTGGGGGAGGGAGAATACCACGGAAAGGCGAACGCCGCACTCTTCGCGATGCGAGCCGAAACGAGCGGTTTCCGCGGTTATCCGGCTCGATCTGAGTTGCCGCGTCGACGCAGTTCTGTCTGCAACTCTTCCAACATCGCTTCCATGCGAGCAAGCCGTTCGATCAGCAACGTCACATGCGCTTGTTCTGCACCGGGCGCGTGCAAACTCGGCAGAGGCGATGTGGCCGTGCGCGGTGCGTCGGAAGTTGGAACAGAACTCCCACGCTCCGCCGCATCGCTCTCACCGCCTGGCATCTCGCTCATGCTGTTCACAATCACGCCGACGAGCAAGTTCAAGAAGATCATCGTGCCCGACAGAATGAAACTCACGAAGTAGAGCGGAGCAACAATCGGCGACGCGATGCCCGCGCTTCCGTCGTCCTGTGGTAAACCAATCATCTGATCGCGCATGGTGTCAAACCAGCCTTCGAGCGTGAGCACGCTGAACATCGTGAGCATGCTCGACCAAAGCGAACCGAAGCGCGCTGGATCGTTCTCGCCGAAGAGGAACACGCCCATCACGCTGTAGGCGTAGAGCAGCGTGAACAACAAGAGCGTGATCCAGCCGAAACTCGGCAGACTGCGCAAGAGTGCTCCGACGATCAGTTGAAGCCGCGGCAGCGCGGTGACGAGTCGCAGACTCCGTGCGACGCGTCCGAGCCGCAAGACTTGCGCGAATTGCGCGTGCAGCGGCAACAAACAAATCGTGGTCACCGAGAAGTCGAAGATGTTCCATGGATCAGCGAAGTACCGCCACGGACGTCGTCCTTCTGCCGCAATCTTCAGCACGACTTCGAGGAGAAAAATCGCGAGCACCACGCGATCCATCGCGACGAGCGCGCCGCCAAAGGAATCGCGCGCGGATGGCACCGTTTCAAGTCCGACGAGAATCGCACCAACGAGAATCGCGCCCAAAACGATCATCTTGAATGGCCCGCTCGCAACGACGCGCGCGGCTGGATTTCTCGTAGTTTCGCGTGACTCTTCCATAGTTCGTTCGCATCCTCGCCATCAAGGCGCGGTAGTCTGCGCACGACGCCGTCGCGCGTCAAACGACGCTCACGCCATGCACACACTCGCACTTGCAGCAATCCTCGCCACCATGCCGCACTCAAGTTCTGCGCTTGAAACAAGCGCTTTCCCATCGGGCGTCCCTCAGTCGAGCCTCGTTGCGCCACCCGCGCCGATCGGGCCGCTGCCGAGCCCGCGTCAACTCGCATGGAAAGACCTTGAGTACACCGGCTTCATCCACTTCGGCCCGAACACGTTCACCGACAAGGAGTGGGGCCACGGCGACGAGCCTGCGGACGTCTTCAACCCAACCGCCCTCGATGCGCGGCAATGGGTGAAGGTGATGAAGGACGCAGGCATGAAGGGCGTGGTCATCACCGCGAAACACCACGACGGCTTCTGCAATTGGCCGACGAAACTGTCGACGCACTCGGTCGCATCAAGCCCGTGGAAAGAAGGCAAGGGAGATGTCTTGCGCGAACTCTCCGACGCGTGCCGCGAAGGCGGGCTCAAGTTTGGCGTGTATCTCTCGCCGTGGGATCGCAACAACCCGAAGTACGGCACAGGCGAGGAGTACAACGAGTACTTCCGCCAACAACTGCGCGAAGTGCTCACGCAGTACGGCCCGATTTTCGAGGTGTGGTTTGACGGCGCGTGCGGCGAAGGCCCGAACGGCAAGCAGCAGGTGTACGACTTCCCAAGTTTCCGCGCCGTGGTGCGCGAATTGCAGCCGGACGCTGTGATGTTTAGCGATGTTGGCCCTGACATCCGTTGGGTTGGCAACGAGCAAGGCTGGGCCGGCGAAACGTGTTGGTCGATGCTGAAGGCGGAAGGCCACGGCATCGGCAACGACAATCCTCCGTCGACGAAGTCGCTCAACGAAGGCGATATCGACGGTGAATCGTGGATTCCCGCGGAGTGCGATGTTTCGATTCGACCAGGTTGGTTCTACCACGCGCACGAAGACGACAAGGTGAAGTCGCCTGCGAAACTCTTCGATCTTTGGGAGCGCAGCGTCGGTCACAACGCGAACTTCCATCTCAATTTCCCCGTCGATCGCCGCGGGCTGATTCATGAGAACGATGTCGCGGCGGTGCTTGGTCTGCGCGCGCTTGTCGATGCGACGTACGGCGAAGGAACGGATCTCGCGCGCGGCCGCTCGACGGCGAGCGACAACATTCGTGGCTTCGTGTCGCGCGGCGCGAACGAGAAATTGCAGCCAGAACCGTTCGGCAGCGACAAGGCAGTCGACGGCGATCCGAAGACTTACTGGGCGACGAACGACGACACGACTTCGGCATCGATCGAGGTCGAACTCGATCCGACGAAGCCGTTCGATCGTGTCGTGCTCGCGGAGCCGACGTGGCTTGGTCAGCGCGTGAAGAAGTTCCGCGTGTCGGTGCCCGCGCAGCCGAGCAACAATCATCGCGATTGGGTCACGCTCGCAGAGGGCACCACGATCGGCCACAAGCGGATCGTGCGCGTTCCCGAGACGAAGGCGAAGTACCTGCGCGTCGAGATTCTCGACAGCCGCGCGTGCCCCGCGCTCACAGAACTCGGCGTCCACAAGACTGTGGCTGGTGCGGCCGCTGCCGCTGCTCCCACGACGACGACCACGACGACGACCACGCCGTGACGTCGCGCGCCGACACCATCGCCGCACTCGTACGCGCATCGCGACGACTCTCTCGCGCGGTCGATGCGATGGATTTCGCTGCGCCCGTCGCAGCGACGTACAACCCGCTCAACTACGCGCGCGCACCGCACGAGATGTACCTCGCGCTCGCGCGGCCGAAGCCGAAAGCGCTTTTCCTCGGCATGAATCCTGGGCCTTTCGGCATGGCGCAAACGGGCGTGCCGTTTGGCGAAGTCGCCGCAGTGCGAGAGTTTCTCAAGATCGACGCCGCAGTGAAGCGTCCGCGCGTCGAGCATCCCAAGCGGAGCATCGAAGGTTTCGCCTGTACGCGCAGCGAAGTGAGTGGACGACGCTTCTGGGGTTTGATGGCGGCTGAGTTTGGAACGAGCGACGCGTTCTTCTGTCGCGCGTTCGTGTGGAACTGGTGTCCGCTTGCCTTCATGACAGAGTCGGGTGCGAATCTGACGCCGGACAAACTTCCACGCGCGGAGCAAGCGGCGATTGGCGAAGTCTGCGATAGCGCGTTGCGCACGATCGTGGCGGTGCTCGAGCCGAGTCTCGTGATTGGCGTCGGCGCATTCGCTTCCGAGCGCGCGGCCGAAGCGCTCGGCGACTCGGCGCCACGAATTGCAACTGTGCTGCATCCATCTCCCGCAAGCCCCGCCGCAAATCGCGGTTGGGATCGCGTCGCACGCACGCAACTCGAAGCGTGTGGATTTCTTGACGCATCCGCGTGATCGAAATCGCAAACGCGGGAGAAGAGATCCGCGCGAGGAACTCCTTCGCGAGAAGCGCCTTCGCGAGAAGCGCCTTCGCGAGAAGCGCCTCAAAACGACACCGCGGCGAGGGGACTCGCCGCGGGTTCTTCAGGAGCGGACAGGGGGAGATTCGAACTCCCGATACAGGGGATACCCGTATACAGCATTTCCAATGCTGCTCCTTCAACCGCTCGGACACCTGTCCTGAAGGG
>JBJOHQ010000443.1:0-4670 GCA_046047595.1 Planctomycetota bacterium
GCGCCGTCGTTCTTTCGACGCACATTCTCGAAGAGGTCGAAGCCGTGTGCACGCGCGCTGTCGTCATCAACAAGGGAACAATCGTGTTCGACGGAACTCCGGCCGAGATGGAAGCGCGCGCACCGCGCGACGCGACGAAGAACCGCATGGACGCCGCGTTCCGCGCGATGACCACCGGTGACGTCGCCGACGCCGCAGCCACGCGCACGAAAGGAGGGCGCCGATGAGCAAAGCGAATACCTCAAATTCGATGAGCACAACAAGTGAACAACCGCGCAGTGCCCTCGCACTCGGCGCTCGCGCGCGCATCACCGTCGTTTTCCGCCGCGAATTCCGCTCGTACTTCCAAACACCGCTCGCCGCCGTCTTCCTCGTCATCTTCCTCTTCTTGGCGGGGCTCTTCGCCTTCAACATCGGCGGCTTCTACGAGCGCAACCAAGCAGATCTACGCCCGTTCTTCCAGTTTCATCCGTGGCTTTACGTGTTCCTCGTGCCCGCGGTGTCGATGCGACTTTGGGCCGAAGAACGCCGCACAGGCACGATCGAACTCATCATGACGCTCCCCTTCGGCGCGGCTGATCTCGTGATCGGCAAGTTCCTCGCGGCGTGGGCGTTCACCACAGTTGCGCTCTGCCTGACCTTCCCGATGTGGATCACAGTCTCGTGGCTCGGCAACCCCGATCACGGCACGATCTTCGTCGCGTATCTCGCGAGCGCCCTTCTCGCGGGCGCGTTCCTCGCGGTCGGCGCGTTTCTTTCCGCACTCACGAAGAATCAAGTCATCGCGTTTGTCCTCTGCGCGGTCGCATGCTTCGTGCTGCTTCTCGCGGGTTTCCCTGCGGTTCTTGACTTCATTCGCGGCTGGGCTCCGCGCGGCGCGGTCGAAGGTCTCGCGTCGACGAGCGCACTCACGCACTACGAATCGATGATGCGCGGCGTGATCGATCTCCGCGACGTTCTCTACTTTGTGCTTGTGATGGCCGCATTTCTCGTACTCAACGTCTTCGCGATCGATTGGAAGAAGTCGGACTAGGCTCTGCCTGATGGATCCCCGGCCGTCGATCCACGCGACATCCCGGCCGGCTGTGTCGGCTTCGACTCGCTGTATCGCTGCGGATACAGCTTCGTCTTGCCTCCTTGCCAGCCTGGCGCCGCGCGGATCCCAAAACTTAGACATTGGGCTTCGGTGATCCGTCAGACAGAACCTAAACAACCGTTCGCAGAAGGAATCTCACCATGGCAGTTTCTGACAAGCGACGCTCCACACTGCTTGCAACCTTCGGCATTCTCGTTGCGCTCATCGCGACGAATACTGCCGCGTGGTTCGTCCTGCGCGGCGCGCGCATCGATGTGACCGAGGAAAAGCTCTACACGATTTCGCCGGGCGTCAACGAACTCATCCGCTCGTTGCCCGAGCCCGTCAAACTCGACTTCTACTGGACGCGCGAACAAGGCGCTGATCTCCCCTCCGTGCGCGCGTACGCGCAGCGCGTGCAGGAATTTCTCGAGGAAATCGCGGGTTCAAGCGGCGGCATGCTCGATCTGCGCGTGATCGATCCCGAGCCCTTCAGCGAAACCGAAGACATGGCGCGCGCGGCGGGCATTGCGCCGAAGACGCTCGATACGACGGGCCGCGTTCTCATGTTTGGCCTCGCGGTGCGCGGACCAACCGACAAGGTCGAGTCGATTCCATTCCTCGACCCCGCACAAGAAGCGTTCCTTGAATACGAGATCGCGCGGCGCATTCTCTCGGTCGGCCGCGACAAGAAGTCGGTCGTCGCCGTTCTTTCAACCATTCCTGAAGAGAAGCCTTTCAACCCGCGCAATCCGATGGCGCAAGGCGGGAAGAACATTCTCTTCCAGCAACTCGATCTTCTCTACGACGTGAAGCGGCTCGACAAGACGAAGCCCGAGATTCCGCCGGATGCAACGGCGCTCGTCGTCATCCAGCCGCGCATGCTTTCGGAAGATGCGTTGAAGACGATCGACGCGTGGGCCGTGTCAGGGAAGCCGCTTGTGATCTTTGCTGATCCATGGTGCGAGGCCGACCCCGAAGCGCGCAACATGGATTTCGGCTCGACCGGCGCAGGCACGACCTACGACCTCGGGCCGCTGCTGGCACAGTGGGGCGTCAACATCGACAAAGAAAACGCGGTCGCCGACTTGGGCTACGCGACGCGCATCATGTACCGCACGCAGGGCGGACAAGTCATGGAGATGTCGCACCCCGCGTGGCTTTCGATGCGCAAAGAAGCGCTCAACGCGGAAGACCCTGTGACTGCGCCGCTCGCGCAGATGAACTTGAAGGGCGCGGGCGCGATCGTGAAGTCGCCAACCGCCACGACAACAGTCGAGCCCGTCATCTCAAGCACGAAAGACGTGCAGATGATTCAGACGCTGAAACTCGGCTTCTTCGGCGAAGTCGATCGTCTCGTGCGCGACTTTAAGAGCCTCGGCACACCGGTCGCGATCGCGGTGCGCATCAAGGGCGAGATTGAAAGCGCGTATCCCACTGCCTCGAAGGACGGCGCCGCACCCACGCGCGCGAAGGGCAACGCGAACATCCTTCTCATCGCCGATGCCGACATGGTGATGGACGACACGACGTGGCTCTCGGTCGATCCGCAGTCGGGCGAAGCGAAGCAGATCGCCGACAACGGCCTCTTCGTCTTCAACGCGCTTGAGCAGGCGACCGGCGATCGCATGCTGTCGGGACTCAAATCGCGCGGGCGCTACCAGCGGCCCTTCGATCGCGTCGAGCAACTCCGCAAAGATGCTGAGAGCCGTTACCTCGTCGAAGAGCAGCAACTCGAGGACGAGATCAAGAAGTCGGAGATGCGCATCAACGAACTACAGCGCGAGCGCGGCGGCGCGGGCGCGGGTGTCGATGCGAGCGGCATGCTCGTCCTCACGCCTGAACAAGTCGAAGAACTCAAGAAGCTCGAGTCGACGCAAGTGGACGCGCGCAAGAAACTCCGCGAAGTGCAGCGCTCGCTGCGCGCCGACATCGAGAAGACGGGCACCGCGCTCATGGTGCTGAACGTCGTCGCGTGGCCGCTTGTGGTCGCGTTCGTCGCGACGATGTGGATCTCGCTCCGCTACAGCCGTCAGCGCGGAGGTGCGAAGTCATGAAGTCGAAGACTCTTGTCATCATCATTGCGGTCGCCGCCGCGAGCGTGGGCGGCGCGTACATCGCGCTTTCAAAGGGCGGCGCGAGGTCGTCGGAAATCGCGCGCGGCGAGCCGTTCCTGCCGCAAGTCGCTGAAATCGCGCCGAAGGTTGTGCGCATCGAACTCGAGCGCGGCGGCGCGAGCGGGACGAACCGCCGCGAACTGCGCAAGGAAGGCGACGGCTGGATCCTCGTGACGAGCGACGGCTACCCCGTGCGCTTCGAAGAAGTGAAGGGTCTCGTCGCGGGGCTTACGAGCCTCAAGACCGACGATCGCATGACGGCGAAGAAGGAACGCCACGGCGAACTCGGCCTCGCGTGGACTGCGGAGAAGCCTGATGACTCCGGCCGCGGCGCGCGCGTGCGGTTGTACACGTCGAATCCGGACTCGGCGAGCCCAGACTCGGCGGACGCCGGTGCGGCACCCGTCGTCGATGTCGTTCTCGGCGAAGAACGCGCGAATCCGCGCGCGCAGTTTGTCCGTCGGTTCGGCGAAGACCAATGCTGGCGCGTCCTCGGCTCGGTGCTCGTCGACATCGATCCGCGACGCTGGGTCGAAGCCGAACTTCTCGCGATTCCCGATGGCGAAGTGCGCGGCGTCACGTTCAACGGGCTCACGCTCGTCGGAACCGAAGGCGCGGATGGTCGTGTGACGTACGCGGCGGCTGAGAACGCAACGCCGCTCGCTGCGCCCGGCACCGTGCAGTGGACCGATGCGCGCAAGGAAGTCGCCACGCGCACGCTTCCGAACTGGCTCTCGCGGCTCGAGCTCGACGACGTCCGTCGCGCGAAGGGCGGCGCGCCCGATCCAGCGCTCAGCGCGACGTTCGACATGGTCCGCGGCACGCTGAAGGTGAACGCCGTGCGCGACGCGAGCGACCCGAGCGCGGTGTGGATCTCGTTCGAAGCGACGCCGAAGGAAGGCGCACCGAGCGCCGACGAGATCAACGCGAAGAAGAAGTACCCAGGCGACCCGTACATCCCCGATTGGAAGGCGTTCGCTGCGAAACACGCGGGCTGGGAGTACAAGTTGCCCGGTTGGAAACTCAACGCGCTTGAAGAGGCCGCGAAGTTGCCGGATGGAGCCGCGGATGGAGCGACGGGCGCCGCAGCCGACCCGAATCAACCCACGATCATCCCGAGCGCGCGAGATTGAGCCGTGGGTCCTCGCCGCGCAACGAGAGCATGGCTTTGAGCGAGAAGCGCACCGTCAAGGATGGTCAAGTGCTCGCGCCTGATCCAGCTCGCGCGTTCCCGCGCATCGCGTGGATCGATGATGCGCGGATGGATCATGCGTGGGGTGACGACTCACGAGTCGACGGCGCGGCGACTCGCAGTTTTTCGCGGCTCCGGCGCGGAGCACCTCGCTGCGCCACTCGCAGCCAACCGCCGACCGACGCCGAACTCGACTGTCTTGCGCGCCTGCTCGCGCTGCCGCACCAACAATCGCTCATGTCGCAGGGCGACGGGTTCCCGGCCACGCGGGGGTCTGGTTCATCCC
>JBJOHQ010000444.1:0-2582 GCA_046047595.1 Planctomycetota bacterium
ACATGGCGATCGCCTTCGCCGTGTCGTGGACGATGATCGGGCAGATCGCGGTCGGGCTCTGAAGCACCTCAAAACCCGCTTCGCGGATGCCAGCACGGGCGGCGTCCACATTCGCACGAAGCTTCGCCACGCGCTGCGGCTCGCGCATGAGGACCTCGATCGCCTTCTCCGCGCTGCAGGCGATCGTGCACGGGAGCGCGTTCGAAAAGAGGGTCGGACGTCCGCGTTGGATGAGAAGGTCGATCGCCTTCCGCGAACCCGCGATGTAGCCGCCCGCCCCACCGCCAAGCGCCTTGCCGAGTGTGCCCGTGATGTAGTCGATCTGCGTGCCAGCGAGGCCTTGGTGCTCGTGGGTACCGCGACCCGTCTTCCCCATGACGCCCGTTCCGTGCGAATCGTCGACGACGAGGTACGCGCCGAACTCGTCGCAGATCTTCCGCATCGCGGGGAGATCCGCGATGTCGCCTTCCATCGAGAAGACGCCGTCCGTCACAACCCAGATCGTGCCGGTCATTTCGGGGTTTGCCCGCGCTTCCGCGAGCTTCTGCCGCAGCGCGTTGAGATCGTTGTGGCGATAGACCGTCTTGAGAAGGCCCTTCTTGATGACCGCCGCGAGACGCACGCCATCGATGATCGACGCGTGGTTGAGTTCGTCGGAGATGATGATGTCGCCTGGCTCGCAGAGCGTCGGGAAAATCGCTTCGTTCGCATTCCAGCAGCTCGTGAAGGTGTACGACGCTTCAACGCCGTAGAACTCGGCAATGCGCGCTTCGAGCGTGTGGTGACAGTCGAAGGTGCCGCAGATGAAACGCACGCTGGCGGTGCCGGCGCCATACTTGCGAATGCCCGCGATGCCCGCCTCGACAACCTCGGGATGGTTTGCGAGACCGAGGTAGTTGTTCGAGCAGAAGCACGCGACTTCGCCGTAATCCTTGAGTTTGACGGTCGCGTCCATCGGACCTTGAATCGTCTGCAGGTGCTTGAGCTGCCCGCTTTGGCGAAGCGTTTCAAGGATCTGCTGCGTGCGCGAGGGGAAGGTTGGAACGGCGAGCGATGACGCGGCGGAATGCATGGGGCGGAGTCTACAGGCGTTCAGCGCGACGAACACACACCACTCCGCGCGCTGCCCTCGGTGCCCAACTCGGCTTGCATCTTGGAGAGTTCAAACTTCAAGCCAGCGACAGCCAACCAAAACCTAGTTCACACGAAGCGAAGACCCGCCAAGGCCCTGACTTGGCAGTACCGGGATGCCCAGTTGACGGGCAGCATCCTGCATGGCGCGGTCAAGCGTGGCGAGCGTCGCACGAAGTTCCTCCGCGAGCGCAACGTAGCAAGCGTCGTACATCGAGAGTCGATGGAGTTCGGCAAGGTGCAACGCACGCGCGTACCTTCGCTCCGTCAAGGCAGGCTCGAGCACAAGGTCCACAATCGCGAGACGCCTTCGGATCTCGCCTGCAAGGAGCGATGTCGGCATGTCATTGAGGCGATTGACACTGCTCGCCGATGCGGAAGGATCAGATCGACGACCAAGTTTCCTGCGATTCGAAATGACCGTGTTCGCGAGTTCAAGCAGCACAAAGTCTGGTGCCACAAGCCCGCCGCTTCGCGATGCCCCCATCTCCTCGATCTCCCTGATCTCGTCGAATGCGCCTTCCGCGGCACGCTCTTCAAAGAAGACCCCCGTGAGGATCGATGCGTCGACGACGATCACCGCAAACCCTCCCTTGCGATGCGCTTCCATTCCTCCGGTGTATGGGAGATACCTGCCTTGCGCAGAACTTCCCGATCAGCCGCGCACTCTTCGTGGAGTCGCCGCCATTTTTCGGCGAGCGTTGGGGCGGGCGCGTCACCGCCTCCCTCCTGCGCGCGATAGGCACGCAGTCGAGCGACGCGCTCCCCGTGGCGGACGATGACGATCTCCTAGCCGCGTTCGACCGCATCGAGGAGCTCGGAGAGTTTGGCTTTGGCTTCGGTGAGTGTGACGACGCGAGCGACCATGCGCCGACACTATTCTGACTAGTCAGACTAGTCAATCACAATCTTCCGAGAATAGCCAGCACGAAACGCAGTTCACTCTGGGCACGCGCCCCAACTGCCTAGAACGAGCGCGAGATCTTGAGCATCCACGATGCCGTCGCGGCTGGCGTCAGCCGGGAACTCGCCGCTTCCTTCGGTCCCCCATGCGGTCAGGATGGCTGCGAGGTCAATCGCGTCGACGACACCGTTGTCGGTGACATCGCCGGGGCACGGATCGCCGACGAAGGCGACGCCGTGGTGAAGCGCCACAGCCATGCGATCGACACGGGTTGCCGGCACGTTGCGCTCCCCATTTCCGTTGTAACCCCACGACTCAAGCGTGCCGTCAGGGCGCAGTCCGATCGTGAATCCTCGCGTCTCGCCACCTGCAGCGATCTGACGGAATGGACCCGAAGGCGCGTTGCACTGACCGTCCGCGTTGCTTCCCCAGCAGACGGCGGTTCCATCGGCGCGGAGAGCGACCGAATGCGTCGTTGCAGGCCAAAGCGAGTGATGCGCTTGCTTCGGAACTGTCGTCACGCCGTGCGGCGCTAAGCCCCAACCAC
>JBJOHQ010000445.1:0-3199 GCA_046047595.1 Planctomycetota bacterium
ACGTCTGCGCGGGGCACGGTGACGGTCCAGCCCGAGAACGGGGCGGGGGAGTTTGGGATGAACACCGTGACCGCGTCGCCGCAGGCCGCCACGATTTCTGGCGTGGCATCACCGGTCACGAGCCCCATTTGCCAGAGGCCCGGCCGCGGGTATTCGATCATCACGACGCGATTGAAATTGAGATTCTTTTTCTCGCTGCCGAAGAGGAATTCGACCACCTGTTTGAGCGCGGGGTAGACCTGGCGGATGCCAGGAACAGTGAGGAGGCCCGACTCAAACGCCGAGAGAAGGCGTCGGCCGAGGTAGCCGCCGACGAGTCGTCCAAGGATGTACACCGCAAGAATCGCAAGCACGAGCCCCGCGAGGTCGAGGTACCAGCGCGCACTCCACCAGTTCGCGACATTCTCACGAACGAGCCGCCAGCGCGCCGCGGCTTCACTGCCATCGAGGCGGACGCGCGTCGCACGCGCTTGCTCATCACGAATCTCATCCACGGATGGTTCAAACAGCGTGCTTCCCGATGCTTCGCTCGCACTTGCGACCACAAGGCGGATGCCAGCGTTGATCGGTTCCGCGATGTTGCCATCGACGAATCGGAATGCAGCAACCAAAATCCAGAGCGTGAGGACGCTTGGCAGAATGACGCCAAGACCGCGGAGGAAAAACCGCGACGTGCCCGAACCTCCCCTGGCTGAACTTTCTGCCGTAGACGACTCCACCAAACGACCTCCCAAGTGGTGTCGAGTGTAGGAAATTCCGACGTCATTCGCCGAGCGGTCGAGGGGAGACTTCCGCCGAGAGTTCGTTGCCGTCACGACGGTAGTCAACGCGCACCGATTTGCCGACATCGAGGCGTGCAACCGCGAGCACAAGTTCTTCGCGGTTTGAGACGCGCACGCCGTCGATCGCAAAAATCACGTCGCCCACGCGCAGGCCAGCCGCTTTCGCGGCGCTCTTCAAGACGAAGGATCGGATGCGAACGCCGTCACCCGCGTCTTCCGCGGTGAGACCAAGCGACGCGTCGCGGCGCGAGACCGAGTCATCGATGGCGCCGCGTTGAATCATCCATTGTTTCCAGCGTTCCTCGATCTTCGTGAGCGGAACACCGAAGGATCGTTCCATAGCCGAACTGCCATCGGGATCGTCGCGCGATGTCGCGCAGAGTGCTTTGTAAAACTCGACCAACTTGCCTTCACGCGCGAGGAATTCGAAGATGGCGCGCACTTGCGGATAGAGGCGTTCTGCGTCGGACATGAACGCTTGCGGTCGAAGTGCGAAGAGTTCCTTCCACGGCATCACAGTCTTTGAAACAACCTGTTTTCGCGCGATGTTGAAGCGAATATTGGGCTGGAACTCCACCGACCCGTCTGCGCGAATGACATAGTTCTCGTAGAGACTCGCGAGTCCCTCTTGGATCCAAATGGGATGTCGCTGCCCCGAGCGCTCCATGTGCGCGAAGTGCAGAAGATGCACGAACTCGTGCTGCAACGACTGCCCAGTGTCGCGCGCGACCAATCGCCGCGCATCATGCAGATACATGCCCTTGATCTCGTCGCGTTCGAGGTACTTCCGTGCATCCTCAGGTCGCACGATCGCGATGAGGACTGGATCTCCAGGCGCTTGACCGAAGTAGTCCTTCACGAGATGAGCGCCAAGCGCATCGAGCGTTTCTTTCATCCGCGCGTGTGAAGATTCTTCGAGAAAGGTCGCATACGCGAGGCCGCGATCGCGATCGATTTCGTAGCGATAGTCGTCGCCGTGCGCGTCGCGCCAAACGGCGAGCGGATCAAGTTTCGGTGCGCGTGATGGTTTCGTGCGTGGCGCAGGGCTTCGCTCCACGCGTTCGCGCGCCTCCATGATGGCTTCGTAGGTGCGCGACGCGCGGATCGGTTCAAGATCGGGGTCCGCTTCCATCGCGTCGAAGTCGCGAAATCCCGCCTTCACCGCCTCGAGCAGCCGCTTCTCTGCGTCGTCGTTGCGGCCGAGTTGCGCGAGTGCGCACGCGCCGTTGTAGAGATCCGTTGGATCGCGGCGCCCATCGGCCACTCGTGCGGAAACAATGCGGTCGATTTCGGCGAAATCGCGCGCGCGGAGTGCGGCATCGAGCGCAGCGTCGCTGGTCGATGTTCGCGACGAGGTGGTGCTCAACCCTCCATCTTTCGACCCCGCATCTTTCGACCCCGCATCTTTCGACCCCGCATCTCTCACTTTGGACGAGCCTGAGGCCGGAGGCGTTGCCTGCATGGCCGTGTGCGGAAGTGAGTTCGCCGCGACGAAACCGGTGACCGCGAACGCGCACAGAGCACCGAGCGGGAAGCGAACGCTGCACGCAGCAGGGAGTTGGATGCGTCCGTGGTAGCTCATGCGACCGGAACCCGCGACTCCTCGTGCAGAGGCTGGTTTCGTTGAGAGAGATACGCAGCAATCGCAGCGGGATACGCCTCTTTTTCGAGCGCGAAGACGCGCGCAGCGAGCGTTTCTACGGTGTCGCCCGCTTCAACGGGGCAGCGGCGCTCGAGCACGATCGGCCCGCGGTCGTATTCGCCATCGACTTCGTGGATCGTGCAGCCCGATTCACGCGCGCCAGAGGCAAGTACGGCGCGGTGCACGCGGTCGCCGTACATCCCGTGACCACCGAAAGCGGGCAAGAGTCCAGGGTGGATATTGAGCGCACGCCGAGCCCACCGATCGCCGACACGGAATCGTCGAAGGTAGCCCGCAAGAACAACGAGATCGACACGCGCCGCGGTCAGGGCATGATCGATCCGATTATCGACATGGTCGCTCGTGGGATGCTGGCTCGGCGCATCGCCCGCGCCAAGCGTGATTGGAAGCACCGCAACGCGCAAGCCTGCCGCGCGACAGCGCTCGACAGCCGCGATTTCCTCGCGATGCGCGATCACAAGCGCAACGCGGGCGTCGATGATGCCGCGCGCACATGCGTCGGCGATGTTGAGCGCTGTGCGTCCACCACCCGAGACGAGGATGCCCAAGCGCGCTGGCGTTTGAAGTCCGAGTTGCCCGAGCGGGATCATTCGGGTTTCCCCGCATGTTTCTCTTCCGTCTGCTTCCCCTCCGCATGCTCGCGGAAGGGAATCGACTTGCCCTGCGCATCGACGGAGACCATGGTCAGCTGCGCCTCGGTGACGCGCGCCCACGCGCCGTTCACGCGTTCCGCGTCGACAACGACCTGCACCGT
>JBJOHQ010000446.1:0-3130 GCA_046047595.1 Planctomycetota bacterium
GTCCATCCGAGATGGTCAGTGGAACGGCGGTCGTCGAGGTTGAAGGCGAGCCTGCTGGCGACTCAGACGAGTCGCGTCGCGATGCCGACGACGACTCGTACTGACTGGCGCCTCGCGAAACCGACCTCCACCTTTTCTGCGGTTTGGCCCTAGCGTTGGACTTGGCGTTGGACTTGGCGTTGGCGTGGGCCTTTGCGTTCCCTGCCCGAAGTGACGGGCGGGAGGCAATTTCTGCCTTTATAGGAATCGCGGGAGATCTGCCGATGAACGATTTGGTGATCTGGAGGCTTCTCTTCGGCCAAGATTGCCGACCAGCGGCGGTGTGCGCGCGTCGAGAGGCGTGCGCAATTGCAGTTGGTGGAAAGACGCGTGGTTGAAGAGAGGGTCGCCAAGGATTGGCGACTCGCGACGAAAGCACCCGTATTTCGCGGGTGGCTCGGAAGGAATCTGAGGTTCGCGATCGTGTCACAGCGCACGGAAGATGCCAACACCAAGCCAGAAATCACGCGCGCTGCGAGCGCCGCGCAGTCGCCTGCCGCTTCGGCGAAGGAAGGCGCTGCTAGCGCAGAGAGCGCTCAGTCGCATCGTTCGCTGCGCGATTTTTGGCAAATCCCGTTACTCGTCGCAGGCCTCGGTGCTGTCGCGGGTGCTGTCTGGTTTGCGCGAGGTCACACGCCGAAGGACGACTTTGTTGGTGCGCTCGATCAAGCATCTGAGTTGATCGCTGCGGGCGAGTTTGCACAAGCGCGTCATGTGCTTGAGCAAGTGGTCGAACCGAATCTCGAGCGCGCGCCCGCAGACGTGAAGCCACGGTTTTTCGCGCTCAGCGCTGATTTCCTCGCCGGTGAGCAGAAGTTGCTGGAAGCTCCGACCGAGTCGGATGCGCGTGCGTTGATCGATGCATACGACCGCGCGAAGGCGCTCGGCTGGTCGATGACGCCTTCGCAGTCGATTGTCTACTCCCAGTCCTTGGTGCGACTCGGGCGTGCAAGTGAAGCGCTTGCAGTCGTTGCGGAAGGTGCAGGGGATGCGGAAGCGGAGTCGCTTCGGCGTCGTGTGAAGCGTGATGCACTCGACAGCATGATTCGCGGCGCGGATGCCGCGGGTCGCACGCCAGAAACACTGCTGGCGGCAATAGATGAATTTCGTGCAGATCCGACGTTGCCAGCGTCCGACGCAGCGTGGGCTGCGGCGCGTGCAGCAGAAGTACGAATCGCGCTCGGAGAACTTGAACGTGCTGCGGATCGACTGCTTGTCGATCTTTCGCGGTTAGAGAGCATGACAGAGCATGCGGCCGCGGGTCGTGGAGAGGTTGACTCGGCGTCGCTCGCTGAACTCTATGGACTCCGCGGCGAAGCGCTCCGTCGGCTTTCGCGATTCAATAAAGCGCGCGAGGAGTTTGAGCATGCGGTGGAGCTCGCGCAGCCTGGGACATCGGTTGCTGGCTCGATTGATGTTGGACTCGGCAAGACTCTTCTAGAACTCGGTGCCGACGAAGAGGCGGCACGGGTTTTCGATCGCGCCGTGCTGGCGCAGCACAAAGGTGATCTCGGATTTCTTGCACGGCTCGGACGCGCTGAAGCTCGATCAAATCTCGGGCATTTCGCCGATGCGCAAGTCGACTTCGGAGTGTTGCGCGATGCGGCGTTGCGGAAAGAGATGCCACTCGACACGGTCGCAGCGATGCAGTCGGTGCTTCTCGAAGATGCGCGCGATGCCATTGCCGACAAGCGATGGATCGAGGCCATCGAGTACGCGCAAGTCGCGATCGACTTGCGTGGACAAGGGCGTTCGATTGCAGACGCGTTCGTCGTGCTCGGTACGGCCGCGCGCGAGGAAGCCAATCGCCTACTCGCCGTGGGCGGCGGGGAAGCGAATCTCGGGAAGTTGACACCGGAAGATCGCGTTGTTGTGAATCGACTTCTGAAGCGCGCCGGCGATATGTTCGCCGAGTTTTCAGTCACTCCTGAATGTCGTCAGGCAACCGATGGAAGTTACGTCGCAAGCCTGCGAAATGCTGCAGAGTGCTACGACATGGCTGGCTGGCACGACCTTGCGCTTGGTCGTTGTCAATTGTTGCTCGAAGCGCTTGAAGTCGACGATCCCGATCGTGGCGAGGTCTATCTTCGCATCGCGGCAATTCGCGAAGCAGAGGGTGCGTACGCTGAGGCTGCAACGAACTACCGTCGAGCGATTGATGTGCGTCGCGGCGGAAGTGATTACACCGCGCGCGCGATTGTTCCGCTTGCGCGCTCACTCGACGCCGATGGACGTGGTGATGAAGCAATTGCGAGTCTTCAGCAAGTTCTCTCGGGCGAGTACGGACTGAAGCCAGAAGCAGTTGAGTACTTCAATGCGCTTGATCTTCTTGCGCGCATTCAGCAGCGCAAAGGAAAGTGCACTGAAGCGGCCGAGTTGTTGCATGAAGCCATCGCGCGCAATCCTGATCCTGCGAGGCTCGGCGAGTTGCGTTTCCGTCTTGGTGAGGCGTATCTCGGTGTTGCGCGCGCGGCGATGAAGGAATCAGAAACGGCCGATTTGACTGCTGCAGCCAAAGCGCGACTCGTTCGTGAGGGCGTTGATCGATTCAAAGAAGCGCGGCGCATTTACGACGATGCGATCGTTGCGTTTGAGGATCGTGCGTCGCGCGAGGGTGGACTTGATGGGCTCTCGCGTGACATGTTGCGCGAGGCGCATATGCGTCGCGCAGATTGCGCCTTTGACGTCGGCTCGCACGATTCCAAGGCATTTGAAGATGCAATCGCGCTGTATGAGGCGGTTGATCGCAAGTATCCCGATCATCCGTCCTCGATGGTTGCGCTCATCCAGATTGTGAATGCATGCGATCGACTTGGTGATGCACAGCGCGCTTCGATCGCGCATCGGCGTGCGCAATTGCGGCTCGCGCAACTGCCCGACGATGCGTTCTTCGGAACCGATGGCATTCTTTCTCGCGAAAGTTGGGAGCAGTGGCTGCGCAATCATCCTCCGTCAAAGTCTCGCGTGGCGACGGGCGAAGAATCGAAGTCAAATGATGGAGGCACTCCATGAGTGTGCCGACGCATTCGACCGAGCCTTCGATGTTGGAAGTCGCCGAGCAAACGCTCGCGGAGATTGACGCGATGCGTGC
>JBJOHQ010000447.1:0-9836 GCA_046047595.1 Planctomycetota bacterium
CGCCGATGGAGCACTTCGTCGCGTGCGTTGCCCAGTCATTGTTGTGCATGAGAATGATGAGGTCAGCGAGCGGCTTCGTGTGGTCGTTGGGTATCGATTCGAGAGCGAAAGTCTTGGTGCATTGAGCGCACTCGTTGCACTCTTTGGTCGCGGGCGATTTTCACCGCGCGTGGAATTGGTGCATGTCATCCCCGAATACGAATGGGTCGAAGGAACGGAAGTACCTCTGTTGCGCGCGCCGCCTGTCGACGAAATTGAAAAGCTTCGCGCGGAAGAGTTGCACGCGGTTGCTGAATCGCTTCGAAAGAGCGGCATGGATGCGACTTCGACGATTGTGCGAGGCGATCCAACGCGCGTCCTCCTGCAACATGCGACAGACACGCGGGCAGATCTTCTCGTTCTGGGTCGTCGTCCGCGACGCGCGTTTGAGCGTCTCATTTTCGGCAGCGTCGCGGAAGGGGTCGCGCATCGTGCGAAGTGTGCGGTACTCACGGCGTGTGCTGCGCCCGTGACATCGCCTCGCGCGACACGCGCAGTCATCCTCACATGAGTTTTCTTCGAGGCATGACCGCAGATGCACGACAGTCGCGGAATGCTCCCCGTGGAGATGCCCGTTGCTTCTGCCATCAATCAAACACCTGAAGCGACGGGCTTCAGCAATTGCCGAGGCCAATGGTGGCCGAGGAACAACTTCAAAAGGAGCAGGACATGCCGACGGTCACGATGAAGAGCGACGCGCAAATCAAGAGCGACGTACTCAATGAACTGAAATGGGACTCACGGATCAACGAGGCAGAAGTTGGGGTCACGGTGCGCGAAGGCGTGGTGACCCTCGTTGGAACGGTTGATGTTTACGCGAAGAAGATTGCCGCCCGCGAAGCCGCCCATCGCGTTCTGGGAGTCCTCGACGTCGTGGATGAACTGCAAGTGAAAATCACGGGGATCGGCGCACGAACCGATACGGACATTGCGCGCGCGGTTCGCGAGGCCTTGGAGTGGGACGCGTTTGTCCCGGACAAGGACATTCGTTCAACCGTTTCGATGGGCATCGTCACTCTTGAAGGTGGTGTGACAACTTGGGCGCAGCGTGCCGACGCAGAACGTGCTATCCGCGGCCTCACCGGCGTGCGCGGTGTCATCAATCAAGTGACCGTGACGGCCAAGCCGCTCGATCCGATCAAAATCAAGAACGAGATCGAAGAAGCACTCCAGCGACAAGCGGAGCGGGAAGCGCGACGCATCGCGCTGAGTGTGAAGGACGGCGTTGTGACGCTGACGGGCCGTATTCGATCGTGGGCAGAAAAGAACGCGATCGATCGCGTCGTGGGTTTCGCGCCAGGTGTTCGACGTGTCGACGATCGCCTTACGGTTGATCCCTACGAGTAACTCGGCGGCGCACCGGCTTCTCGCTCCCGAGAGTTTGAGCAAACAAAATGCATGAGTGGAAAAAGCCGCGCGATGCGGTGGTCGCTTCACGCGCAGGCTATGGCATGCAAGACGCGTGGAATACGCAAGGAGAAAGTGAAAATGAACCTCGCACTTTGGAACCGAACCCCGATGCTCGACGAGTTTGCTCGCACGCGCGACGAACTTGATCGCGCCATGCTTCGATTCTTTGGCACACCAAATCTACCGCTGACGGGAATTGGCGCAGTGATGCCGTTCGGTCGGATCGAAGGCTTCGCACCGCTCGTGGATGTCGGCGAGACCGACGATGAAGTCACGATTCGCGCCGAAGTTCCTGGCGTTTCGGCACGCGATCTCGATGTCACCATCGAAGGAAACACGCTCAACATCTCAGGCAAGAAGGAGGAGAAGGAGGAGTTTGAAGGAGAGAACAGTTCCCGATGCGAGCGGCGATTCGGGGCGTTCCGTCGATCGATTGAACTTCCGGAGTCGGTAGACCCCGATCGCGTCAATGCAGACTTTGCGGATGGTGTGGTCACTGTTCGCGTTGCAAAGAAGCCTGGCCAGCGTGCTCGACGCGTCGAAGTTAAGCCTGTCAGTCGGCGCGTGACCGTGCCAGGTTGATCGCACGATCACCCGACTTCATCCAAAGAGTCCGAATGCACCACGACAGCATCATCCATCAAAGCGAGTTGATACTCGAAGAAAGGATTCTTGAATGGCAATGGCCATCGCAACCCACCCTATGAACTCACTGCGGGATCTTCTGATCGCGCAACTCAACGATTTGTATGCATCGGAAATGCACTCCGAATCTGTGATCGCAAAGGTTGAAAATGCTGCGGCATCGCCCAAACTCTCAGAAGCGCTTCGAAGCCACTTGGCAGAGACGAAGGTGCACATTGCGCGCCTCGATCGTGTCTTCGGAGAGATTGGCAGCAAACCGAAGAAAGCTGAGTCGCACGGATCAAAGGGCATTCTCGACGATTGCGCGTCCATCGCGTCAAAGTCGAAGGTAGAACCTCATGTGCGCGATGCGGCAATCATCGCCACGATGCAGCGACTTGAACACGATGAGATCGCCAGTTACGGCTGTGCTCGAACGTGGGCGAATCTCCTCGGACATCAGTCCGCAGCAGCGGAGATGATGAAGACATTGACCGAGGAGCGACGATTTGACGAGGCTCTCTCGCGACTTGCGGAGACGTTGAATCAAGGAGCTCTCGAGCCAATGACCGCAGGTTCGCGATAGAGAAGCCTCGACGCAGATTGCGAGCTTGGGAGGGGAAGTTCCCCATGCGGGGGGAGGTACAACCGCGCTGGACGAGTCAATCGTTCAGCGCGGTTGCTTTCGTTGTGCGTCGGATGCGCCGATCCGAATCGAACGATCCGAATGTGCCACACAAAATGTGAATAGCAGCCGAATGTGGCGGGACGCATTGCGATGCACTCGGGTGTGATGAACGAGCGTGATGCAGTTCTCCCGTGATGCAGATCTCCCGTGATGCAGTTCTTCTGTGCTCCAGTTCGTTGGGCGGCGAAAGCAAAACGCGGGCCTTCCACATGAGAAGGCCCGCGCAACGAGGTGGTTGAATGGTGGGACTGCGTGTCCTTGCGAGTGTCACAATCCGAAGGGATACGTGTCGGGAATCGATTCCACGGGCACCTGAGAGCGCGTTGCCTCAGATTCGTACTCACCCGTCGGTGGTGCGGTGGTCGGCCGAACCGCCGTCGTCTGATCGATCCAAATGAACTCATCGAATTGCGCCGGCAAGGTCGCTTCGAAGTAGTGACTCACAAGCTCTGTTTCGGGCCGATAGACCACTCCAATGGCGCGCTCGAGTCGGGGATGCAGCAACTCGGTTCTTGCTGGCAATGCGTGCGCTGCTCTGAGCGGCAGAAAGAACGCGTTCGCTGGCGATGCCAACAGTCCGCAGGCTTCATGCAAGATCCGCTCGTAACTATCTTCGTGTGACGGTCGAATCTCTTTCACTTCCATCGGTGCATCCCAATTGGTTGCAGCAGCAACCGTGCCATGATCGGTGCCGAATCCGATGAGATATGCCTGCGTTCCGAATCGCTCGCGCACCAGTTGTCCTAGGTTGACCTCGCCGTGTGAACCCATCTCCGTTGCGGCTGCATGGCCGACATGTGAGTTGTGCGCCCAAATGACGGCGCGCGTCTCGGGGCCGCGATGTTCGAGCAGCGCCATCAGCGTTTCAAACATATGCCTGTCGCGAATGTTCCACGATTCTCGGCTGCTTCGATACATGGCGCGGTAGTACTTCTCAGATTCGCTCACGACGGTCGCAGCGCGGGCTGCATCGAAAAATGCGTCGCCATCGTCGCGCGAGTAGCGAAGTCGCTCTTCGAGCAATGATCGAAGCGTTGAAACAGCCTCGTGCTCGCAAGTGGGCGCAAGCCCGACCGTCGCCGCGCGGCCCCACGTGCTTGGATCGCGCTCCCATGGCGAGAAACACGCATATCGCTCCCGTGCTTGCTCCGCCGCGAACGGATCAACACGCGCGAGATAGTCGATGACAGCTCCGATGGAATTGTTGAGGCCGTAGACATCGAGGCCATGAATCCCAGCGCGCGCTTCAGGTTCGAGCGTTGCATTTCTTCGAGCGAGCCACGCCACGAATTCCTGCATCTCCGCGTTCCGCCACATCCATGTGGGAAAACGTGCATACATAGGCTCGCGCAACGGACTCGCGGGACGCTTGCGAACCACTTGGTCAACAGCAGCCGTGTCGGGCCAATCGGCCTCGATGCCGATGACTTTGAACCCTGCTCGCGCAACCAACGCAGCGGTGATCCGCGCGCGAAGACGATAGAACTCGCTCGTGCCGTGCGTCGACTCTCCGATGAGAACGATGCGCGACTCCCCAATCCGTTTCAGAAGCGGATCGAGCGGTGCATGTCGAATGTCGTGAAATGGTTCGCACGCATCAGCGATGATCCGCGCAGTCTTTACGCGATCGCGATTTCCAAGACGCAGATCGAGCGAGGCACGTCGCGTTGCAAGGGCGCCGCCCTCAAATTTCCCGCCCCCAGATCCTCCGGCCCCGAAGCTCCAGCCCTCGCCACTGCAGCCCTCGCCACTCCAGCCCTCGGTTCCGATCAACGGAACAAATTGCACATGTCCGAGGGACCTTCGATCGAAGTGATGCTCCGCACTTTTCTCGATGACCACGAGTTCTTGTGTACGCGCGTCGTGTCCAACGGGAATGACGAGTCTTCCTCCGATGGCAAGCTGGGCGAGGAGCGAAGGCGGAACTTCAGGCGCACCCGCTGAAACGATGATGGCATCGAAGGGCGCGCGATCTGCGGCGCCCAGCGTGCCATCGCCCTGTATGACCACGACATTCCCTCGGTCGAGCGCTTCGAGTCTCGCTTGCGCCAAAGCCGCAAGCGTTGGAAATCGCTCGATGGCAAGCACCTCTTTCGCAAGCAGCGACAAGACTGCGGAGGCGTAACCGCTGCCTGCCCCGATTTCAAGAACCCGATCTGATGGCTTGATCCGAGCCGCTTCAAGCATCAGCCCGACGATGTACGGCTGCGAGATTGTCTGACCTTCTTCGATCGGTAGTGGGGCATCTTCGTAGGCAAGATCTGAGAGTCGTGACGGGACGAATTTCTCGCGGGGAATCTTGCTCATCGCGCTGAGTACGCGTGCGTCCTTGACCCCTCGTGCGCGGATTTGTCGCTCGACCATCGACTTGCGCATCTGACTGCGCACGCCATCAGTTGTCGCGCTCATCGATTGGCCCCTCGACGCGCAAGGCGTGACTGCGTTTCAGTACGCATGGACTGCGCGAGCAGTCGTACAGTCGGATGCGCTGCAAGCTCATTGGTGCGCAGCGTGGTGAATTCGCCGCGATAGAGCGCGATTCCATCGGTCAACGAACCCAACGCATCACGGAGGTGACCGAGGAAACGCGGGGCTGCAAAAACCGCGAGGGGCTCGGTTGGCGCTGACTCCTTTGCTTGATGAAGCCAATCAGAGACTTCGCGAGCGAAACGGCGCGCGAGCTCTTCGGGTTCATGTCCAATCGATGCAGGGCGTTGCACCGCGTTTGCGCTTGGACCTCGACCGAGTTCGTCTGGGCGATGCGATTCGTGGAACGCCTCCCATTGTGACCGCATGCTGCCGACCAAAACGAGATGCAAGCGTCCTCGCGAATCAAGTGATCCCGCATAGAGGGACGCAGTGCGTGCGTCCGTCGTGGCGATTCGAATCGCAGTCAATCCAGAACTCGTCCATCGCGCCATTCGCTCGAGCGCGATCGAGCGTTCGTCGAGAAATGCCGGCGTCGCGTCGGCAGTTGTCGGAGTAATCGTTGCGTGTGAACCGCCGATGTCCTGATCCATGTGCATCACCTGATCCATCTCTATCTCCTCCTGCTACAAAATTGCGCTTCGCGCACATCAATCCACTTGATGTGATTCTGAAGGCGCGATAGGGGTTGAGTGTGTTTCACGCAGCATTCGGGCGAGGTGCGCTGCGGCCTCCATGCGATTCAGCACGAGGTTCCCACCGCAGCGGCGCGTCAACTCTCGCGCGAGCGCCTCGACAATGATGTCTGTCGCATCGAACGCCTTCGCAGGATCTCGAAGCGGGGCGATGACGAAACCATCTTCCACGCCATTTCTCACGCCATTTCTCACGCCATTTCTCACGCCATGTCCAACGCCATCTCCCACGCCATTTCCCACGCCATTTCCCACGCCATTTCTATGCATCACAGTCGACGCGCGTACACGCGCTTCATGATCTCGCACGGGATCGAGCACCGCGTGTGGCATCGGGGCATGCTTGAGAGCGTGCGGCGCAATCTGCAGTAATGTTGCACCAACTGAGTGTGCTTCACCCTCTCCTTCACCATCGTGGGCAACTTGTATTTCATGACGCGGCATTGAACGTATGTTGCTCGCATCGATGTCAAAGGACAGGCGGAAACTTGCGGGCTTGAAAGCCAACTCGTTGAGTGAAGTTGGAGCCTGCAAAGAAATCAAAGAGGGGAAAAGTCCCTACGAATGACGAAATGCGAAGTGCAGTGGTACGCACTACCTTCGCGGTCATGGTGGATTCAGAAGACATCACGCTGAACAAATGCGATGACTTCAGCGCGACGAAGTGCTCTGCCGCGAGTTCCACGCTGCCGAAACAAGCAATTGGAAATTCAAAGCGAGGACGCATGGCTGATCTCATGGTCGCGATTGGCCGAACGCAGCTTGACGAATTGATTCGTGCGGAAGGCTGCGATGACGATCAAGAGTTCCTCCGGATCGCGCTGAGGGTTCTGTCCGAACAACTCGGTGCAAGGTGCGCCGTTGCAGTGATTCGGCTGCCGTTTGAGTCGGGATCTTCGGTTGTCGTGCCGTATCAGCTGGATGTCTCGCTCGCAGGAGCGTTCCTCAGCGATCCTGCAGGGAAGTGTGACGGCGCCGTTGAAGGCGTTCCGATGTTGGTGCCGTTGGCGGATGATCCTGGCATCGCGGGGACGCTGCTTTGTCGATTGCTCGAGCAAACTGGAATCACAGCAAGTTTGGCCTACCCACTCCGTCGGAACGATGGCGAAGTCATTGGATGGGCTCGCTTTCTCTTTGAGCAATCAGTGATTCCAAAGGACATGGCGATTGTCGCCGGTCGATATCTGTTGTGCCGAATGATGCTGACGCTTGATCGCATTTGGTTGATGCGCCACGCAGAGTCAACCTCGGCACAACTTCGCGCGGTCTTCAATGGTGCCCTCGACGCGATGCTGCTCGTCGATGATCGGAACACCGTGATCTCCGCGAATCCCGCGACCCATCGGATGTTTGGGTATCCACAGGGCAGCATTGTTGGGATGGCAGTGTCGCGTTTACTCCCCGATTTCGGTCGCGACGAGTTTGCGCGGACGAGAATTGCGAACGACGGCGTTTTGCGCGAGGTTGAAGCAGTCCGTCGCGATCGCTCGAGATTTCAAGGCGAGTGTTCCGTCAGTCGGATCGAGTCGGAGACGGCGCGTGTTCTCGTCATTCGGGATGTTTCAGAGCGACGACTTGCCGAAAATCGGCTTCGTGATGCAGATCGTCTCGCCATGATCGGGACGCTCGCGGCCGGCCTTGGGCACGACATGAATAATGTGCTCTTCCCGATTCGGGCGCACATCAATGCTCTCGAACAACTCGGCGTTCGTGCGAACGCGAATCGTCGACGGGCACACATTGCTGAACTCCGAGGAGGAGTGTGTTACCTCCAGCATCTCGCGGATGCGTTGCACTATCTCGCGATGGATCCTGAATCGGACTCGGATGAATCGTCTGCGACGGACGTTGGGAATTGGTGGACGCAGACTGGTCCGCTCCTGTCAAAGTCACTTCATCGAGCGGCATCGCTCGAAGTTGTGCTCGAACCAGGGTTGCCGCCGATCGCAACTCCGCCGCACGCATTGACGCGCGCGATGCTCAATCTGCTCGTCAATGCTCGCGAAGCAATGCCTGCCGCGCATTCGACTCGCGACTGCGTGGTTCGCATCGAAGCCCGACGCGGCGATGTACCCGATGAAGTCATCATCGAGGTTCGAGACAACGGTGTAGGGATGAGCCCAGAGATTCGTCGGCGTGCGCTCGAACTCTTCTTCACGACAAAAACGCGTGGTCTTGGAACTGGACTTGGCCTTCCGCTCGTTCGAAGTGTCATGGACCGCGCGGGCGGATCACTCGAGATCGACTCCGTTCCGACGGAGGGCACCACGATCCGGCTTCGATTTCCAGCGGCAACCAATGCGAGAGAAGGGCTGGCTCCGCTGGCGTTGGTCAAGGGCCTCGATGGTCGAACGACGGCGATGGTTGGTGCGATGCTTGCCACGCGTGGCGTTGAAGTTGTCACTGAGACATCGCCAAAGGACTGCGGAATCTGCGTGGTCGGCGCGGAGTCTGTCGACGCGCGCGTCTTAGCGCTTTGGGCGCGGGAGCGACCGGCCGAGCAGATCGTGGTCGTAGGACGACTCAAGCTGCCTTCATTGCCGTTCGAAGTCACAACCGTCCATGATCCGCGCGATCTTCCTGCGTTTGAGGCGGCGCTCGATCACGCACTCGGCCGAGCACATGGTCGAGCAGATGGTCGCGAGCATGGTCAACAAAAC
The DNA here is from genome assembly GCA_046047595.1 of Planctomycetota bacterium. GTDB lineage: Bacteria > Planctomycetota > Phycisphaerae > Phycisphaerales > SM1A02 > QWPT01. The sequence continues at coordinate 8,544 of JBJOHQ010000447.1, forward strand.
GGGCACCAACACGGGCAACAACAAGGGCAACAAAGCAGTCGAGCGCATGAGGGGATCTTTGGGGCCTGATGCGGAAGCTTCATCGGAGTAACGAGGTCTATTGACACAACATCGCGCACGGGCTCGTGGTCTGTTGCGGCGAATTAAGAGTTCAGACGCGGTGGGTTGCGGAGAAGCGTCTGAGGTGGGTGAAAAACAAAGATCAAGAAAGGTCGGTTCAAATGCAGACATCAGCAATCTCGGTTCCGTCTTCACAAACCGCCGTACTCGACGGAAGCAACACCGAAGCGTCGGGACTTCGTGTCATCGCGCGGCGTCGCGCTGCCGACGCACCCCCGTCGCAGGCGCTTTCGCGCGATACATCGAAGGCACCTGTTCGTGTCCTGTGTATCGATGATCACGTCGTGCTCGTCGAGGGACTGAAAGCGCAGTTCGGTATCGACGGTCAGCTTCGCTGTGTTGCCAGTCTCGAGAGCGCTGAACACGCGATTGACGCTGTTGCCGAACATCGGCCGGATGTTGTCGTCTTTGACATTGAAATGCCCGGACCGGATGTTTTTGAAGTTGCGGACCGGCTGCACCACCTCCATCCGGAAGTGCGGTTTGTCTTCCTCAGCGCGCATATTCGCGACGGGTTTCTCGCATCGGCGTATCGCTGTGGTGGCAGCGGCTACTTCGCGAAGGGCGACGATCTTGAGGAGATTGTGGAGGGGTTGAAGCGTGTGGCGCGTTGTGCGGAAGGCACATTCGTCATGGGTTCAAAGGTCCGCGCGCGGTGTCAGCCACCGAAAGTGCGCGCCTCGCGGCAGGGTTCGGTTGGCGCGCGTCAAACAGTGCAGTCTGGACCGCCGACGACACTGCTTGATCTCCTGACCCAACGCGAGCTCGAAGTCTTGCGACTCATCGGAAAGGGACTTTCACGGGGTGAGATTGGTGAAGAACTCGCGCGCAGCCCGAAGACTGTGGACGGGCATCAAGAGCGCATCATGAAAAAGTTGCGAGTTGAAACGCGCGCTGAATTGATGCGCTTTGCAATTCGTGAAGGCCTTGCGCAGGCTTGATGACTTCGGGCCTCTCGATACATCATTGATCGCGGCTTGATTCTTCGCCTCGAATGCCACAGATCGAAGTGCGGTGGGGGAAGTGTCGCGGGGGATTCTGTCGTGATTCAACTGCGAGCGCTCAAGTCGAAGCGCTCGCAGTTGTCTTTTTGAGTTGTGTCTCTAGGCTCGCGCGATGGTTTGTGTCGCCATCGAACGCGAACGCGGCGACGCCGCAGAATGGAGCAAGAAA